>NZ_JBEOXS010000066.1:0-36942 GCF_040296705.1 Streptomyces sp. NPDC002055 | reverse complement strand
AGCGACGCCGGGAGGGACACCTCCAGACGCTTCCCGCCGACCTCGACGACCACCGTCTCCCGGCCGGCCCCGTCCTCGTCCTCCGCACCCGGGGCGGCGAACGGCGGGATCTCGTTGACGAACTCGGTCTCGATCCACCGCGTGTGGACCGTGAACGGACCCTCCGCGCCCTTCGCCTCCGGAGCGAACGCCGGATCGGCGACCACCGCGCGGTGGAAGGGGATGGCGGTGGCCATGCCCTCGACCTGGAACTCCGCCAGCGCCCGCGCCGCCCGCTGCAGCGCCTGCCCACGGGTCGCACCGGTGACGACCAGCTTGGCCAGCAGCGAGTCCCACGCCGGGCCGATCACACTGCCCGACTCCACCCCCGCGTCCAGCCGCACACCCGGACCGGCCGGCGGACTGAACAGGGTCACCGTGCCCGGGGCGGGCAGGAAGCCCCGGCCCGGGTCCTCACCGTTGATCCGGAACTCGAAGGAGTGCCCGCGCACCGGCGGGTCCTCATACCCCAGCTCCTCGCCGTCGGCGATACGGAACATCTCCCGCACCAGGTCGATCCCCGTGACCTCCTCGGTGACCGGGTGCTCGACCTGCAGCCGCGTGTTGACCTCCAGGAAGGAGATCGTGCCGTCCGCACCGACCAGGAACTCCACCGTCCCGGCGCCGACGTAGCCGGCCTCCTTCAGGATCGCCTTGGACGCCGCGTACAGCTCCCGGTTCTGAGCCTCGCTCAGATACGGGGCCGGGGCCTCCTCCACCAGCTTCTGGTGCCGGCGCTGCAACGAGCAGTCACGGGTGGAGACCACCACGACGTTGCCGTGGGTGTCGGCCAGGCACTGCGTCTCCACATGCCGGGGCTTGTCCAGGTAGCGCTCGACGAAGCACTCCCCGCGGCCGAAGGCGGCCACCGCCTCCCGGACCGCGGAGTCATACAGCTCCGGGACCTCCTCCAGAGTGCGGGCGACCTTCAGACCACGCCCGCCGCCGCCGAAGGCGGCCTTGATCGCGATCGGCAGACCGTGCTCCCGCGCGAAGGCCACGACCTCCTCCGCCCCCGAGACCGGGTCCGGGGTGCCGGCCACCAGCGGGGCACCGGCCCGCTGCGCGATGTGCCGGGCGGCGACCTTGTCACCCAGGTCCCGGATGGCCTGCGGCGGCGGGCCGATCCAGGTCAGACCCGCGTCCAGCACCGCCTGGGCGAACTCGGCGTTCTCCGAGAGGAAGCCGTAGCCGGGGTGGACGGCGTCCGCCTGCGCGTCGGCGGCCGCCCTGAGGACCTTGTCGATGTCCAGATAGCTGGCGGCCGGCGTGTCACCACCCAGCGCGTAGGCCTCGTCGGCCGCGCGGACGTGCAGGGCATCCCGGTCCGGATCGGCGTAGACGGCTACGGATCCGATCCCGGCATCCCGGCAGGCACGGGCAACGCGGACAGCGATTTCGCCTCGGTTGGCGATGAGCACCTTGCGCACGATGGCTCCCTCCTTGAAACAAGGCGAGTTTAGGGACTGCCGACACGAGATGCCGAGTCGCCATCCGGGGTGACCTTGCCCACACGGAGTGTCATCCCGTCGTCGCCGAAGGGTCGAAAACCCTTGTCGTCCAACGGTACGCCCGCATTTCCCCGGGCAGACGGCCCCTTCGGTGTGGTCAAGATCTCTGCGGTGCGGGCCCGTCGCGGGAGGTGATTCTTTGTCGGCTCCCTACGAACGGGGGAAGGAAACTTTGCCGCATCGATTCGCCCGGCCGGGCGAGGCGCACACCCCTTGTTTCCTCGGATTACCCATTAGTAGCGTTCGCGCTGACGTCGGTACTGCAGGTAACAGCGGAAGTGGGTGGGCGGTGTGGCACGGAGACCGGTGGCCGCGGTGGGGTCGGTGCTGCTGTTTCTGGAGGCGATCGGCATCGCGCTGGTCCATTTGATACTCGGCGTGGTGGTGGACCGGCAGGACATGTCCCTCGCCGGCCTCGATCCGCACGCCATGACCGTGTCCACCTGGATCGCCGGCGGCCTCTTCGGCTGCTATCTGGCCTGCTGCGGGGTGGTTCTGCTGCTCGGCGCGCTGCGGGACCGCGCCCCCGGGCGGTTCGCCCGCATCCTGCTCATCACCTGTGCCGTGGTGCACGGGGTGCTCGCCATGCTCGCGGTCGGGCTGGTGGGCTGGGCGGCGTTCCTGTTCCTGACGGTGGTGCTGGCGCTGCTCGTCTTCACCCTCATCGCCTACGCCCCGCAGGACGGCGCGGGCACGGAGCGGCCCGGCGGCGCACCCGCCGACGCGCCGCCCGCGGCTCCCGGGGCCAACCCCGCCTGATCCGGGCGCGTCCCGGGCCGGGACCGGCCCGCCGGCCGTGCCCCGCTCGGCCGCGGCCCCTCCACGGGCTCCTGACGCCGGGTGGGCCGGAGGGTGCCCCAGGGAGGCCCGTGACGCCGTTCTGACGCCGCGTGGGGCCGGGGGCCGCCTCAGGGGCCTGTGACGCCGTTCCGACGCCGTTCGCCGGGCCGGGGCTCGCCCCGCGCGGCGTTCCCCGTCGCGGACCCGCCCCTCCGGGGGGCGGACGGGCCGTCAGGTCCCGGGGCCGCTCAGGCCTCCCGGACCCAGAGGTCGGTGGCGGCTCAGGCCTCCCGGGCGAGAGGTCGGTGGCGGCTCAGGCCTCCCGGACCCAGAGGTCGGTGATGGCCACGTCCACCTCGGCGAGCAGGGCCCGCAGCGTAGGCAGGGACAGCCCGATGACGTTGCCCGCGTCGCCGTCGATGCCCTCGACGAACGGCGCGGAGCGGCCGTCCAGGGTGAACGCGCCCGCCACGTGCAGCGGCTCGCCGGTCGCCACGTACGCCGCGACCTCGGCGTCCGTCGGCTCGCCGAAGCGCACCGTCGTCGAGGCGGTCGTCGCGGCCCGGCGGCCGCTCGCGGTGTCGACCACGCAGTGCCCGGTCCGCAGGACGCCGGAGCGCCCGCGCATGGACTTCCAGCGGGCCGTGGCCTCCTCGGCGTCGGCCGGCTTGCCCAGCGCCTGGCCGTCCAGCTCCAGCACCGAGTCGCAGCCCACCACGAGCGCGCCCGCGGCCTCGGGACGGGCCGCCACCGCCGCGGCCTTGGCCTCCGCCAGCACCCGGGCCAGCTCCGCGGGGGAGTCCGCCGTGAGGGCGTCCTCGTCGACCCCGCTGACGATCACCTGGGGCGCCATTCCGGCCTGCCGGAGCAGTCCGAGACGGGCGGGCGAGGCGGAGGCGAGGACGAGCGTGCGCGCGGCGGCGGAGGGGTTCCCGGTCATGCCCGCCAGGGTATCGGGGCCGCGCCGGGGCCCGGAGGGGAGAGGCGGGGACCGGGGAGTACGCCTCGGCCGCCCCCGCCCGTCACGGGTACAGAGCCCGTCGTGGGTGCAGGGCCCGTCACGGGTACAGAGCCCGTCGCGGGTACAGGGCCGTCACGGGTGCAGCAGGCCGAGGACCAGCATCAGGACCACCATCGCGACCGCCAGGACCCGGCCCGCCCGGCGGAGCTTCTCCTGGGCGTCGCGCAGCTCCTCGGAGGGCTCGTCGGAGGGGTCGGACCACAGCATCCTTCGATCCTGCGACAGAACCGGCTGTGCCGCCTGAGTACGGGTACTCAGGCGGCACGGCCGGGACGGACAGGGCCGGTCGGTCAGCGCGGCCAGGCCGAGCTGCGCCAAGCCTTCGGGCCCGGCTGCGGCAGGCCGCCGCGGGGCACGTTACGGGCCTTGTCGGACCACTCGTTCAGCTCTTCCCGCGCCTCGGCGGCCGACGAGGCCGCCGCGGCGCGTGCTTGGACCACTGCCAGTGCGGCAGCCAGCTCCTCGGGAGTCGGGTTGCCCCGCAGAACCTTGAACATGGGCCGGCCTCCTTACAGGGGGATGTTGCCGTGCTTCTTCGGCGGCAGGGACGCCCGCTTGTTGCGCAGGGTCCGCAGCCCGCGGACGATGTGCCGACGGGTCTCCGAGGGCATGATCACCGCGTCCACGTAGCCCCGCTCGGCCGCCGTGTACGGGTTGAGCAGGGCGTCCTCGTACTCGCTGATGAGCCTGGTCCGCACCTCCTCGGCCTGCTCCGGCGTCTCGGCCGCCGCGATGGTGCGGCGGTGCAGGATATTGACCGCGCCCTGCGCGCCCATCACCGCGATCTGTGCCGTCGGCCAGGCCAGGTTGAGGTCGGCGCCCAGGTGCTTGGAGCCCATGACGTCGTAGGCACCGCCGAAGGCCTTGCGGGTGATGACCGTGATGAGCGGGACCGTGGCCTCCGCGTAGGCGTAGATCAGCTTGGCGCCGCGGCGGATGATGCCGTTGTACTCCTGGTCGGTGCCGGGGAGGAAGCCCGGGACGTCCACGAAGGTCAGCACCGGCACGTTGAACGCGTCGCAGGTGCGGACGAAGCGCGCGGCCTTCTCGGAGGCGTCGATGTCCAGGCAGCCGGCGAACTGCATCGGCTGGTTGGCGACGATGCCCACCGGGTGGCCCTCGACCCGGCCGAAGCCGGTGACGATGTTCGGGGCGAACAGCGCCTGGGTCTCCAGGAACTCGTTGTCGTCCAGGACGTGCTCGATCAGCCGGTGCATGTCGTACGGCTGGTTCGCCGAGTCCGGGATGATCGTGTCCAGCTCGCGGTCCTCGTCCGAGGTCTCCAGGTCCGCCTCCTCGGGGAAGGCGGGCGGCTCGGTGAGGTTGTTGGACGGCAGGTAGGACAGCAGCGACTTGATGTACTCGATCGCGTCCTTCTCGTCGCCCGCCATGTGGTGCGCGACGCCGGAGGTCGAGTTGTGCGTCCGGGCGCCGCCCAGCTCCTCGAAGCCCACGTCCTCACCGGTGACCGTCTTGATGACGTCGGGGCCGGTGATGAACATGTGCGAGGTCTTGTCCACCATGACCGTGAAGTCGGTGATGGCGGGGGAGTAGACCGCGCCGCCGGCGCAGGGGCCGACGACCAGGCTGATCTGCGGGATCACCCCGGAGGCGTGGGTGTTGCGGCGGAAGATCTCGCCGTACAGGCCCAGGGCGCTGACGCCCTCCTGGATGCGGGCGCCGCCGGAGTCGTTGATGCCGATGACCGGGCAGCCGTTGGTCAGGGCGAAGTCCATCACCTTGACGATCTTCTGGCCGTAGACCTCGCCGAGGGCGCCGCCGAAGACGGTGAAGTCCTGGGAGAACACGGCCACCGGGCGGCCGTCGACCGTGCCGTAGCCGGTGACGACGCCGTCGCCGTACGGCCGGTTCTTCTCCAGGCCGAAGTTGGTCGACCGGTGCCGGGCGAACTCGTCGAGCTCGACGAAGGACCCTTCGTCGAGGAGGAGTTCGACTCGTTCACGGGCCGTCAGCTTGCCCTTGGCATGCTGCTTCTCGACGGCGCGCTGGGAGCCGGCGTGCGTCGCTTCGTGGGTCCGCCGCTGCAGATCCGCGATCTTGCCTGCGGTCGTGTGAATGTCGATTTCCGGCTCGGACATCGGGATGCGGCTCCTGCTCGTCCTCGGGTTGGGCTACCTGGGCTACGTGGGGCTACCGCCTCGTAGCGTATCCGCGACCGTGCGCTGTGGCAGTGCGGTGTTGGCCACACCTGAGACCCTTCGCGCGCGGGCCCTGAGCTGGTACGGGCCCTACGCTGACGGTATGACGCCGAAGCCGCCGGGCGCACCGCAGCCCGACCGTCCGCACGGCCGCTGGTCCGATCTGGACCGGCCGCCGCTGAACGCCACCGCCCTGCGGAAGGCCCTGGTCCGCCCGGGCGGACTCTGGACCTCCTGCGATGTGGTCGAGGTGACCGGGTCCACCAACAGCGACCTGGCGGAGCGGGCCCGCGCCGGCGCGGTCGAGGAGGGCACGGTGCTGCTGGCGGAGGAGCAGTCCGCCGGACGCGGGCGGCTGGACCGGCAGTGGTCCGCCCCGCCCCGTTCCGGGCTCTTCTTCTCGGTCTTCCTGCGGCCCGGCGCGCACGATGTGCCGGTCGGGCGGTGGGGCTGGCTGCCGCTGCTCGCCGGGGTCGCCACCGCGACCGCGCTCTCCCGCGCCGCGGGCGTCGACACCGCGCTGAAGTGGCCCAACGACCTGCTGGTGCGGATCGGCGACCAGGAGCGCAAGACGGGCGGGATCCTCGCCGAGCGGGCCGGGGACGGCGTCGTGATCGGGATCGGGCTGAACGTCTCGCTGCACGCGGACGAGCTGCCGGTGCCGGGCGCGGGCTCCCTCGCCCTCGCGGGGGCGTCGTCCAGCGACCGGGACCCGCTGCTGCGGGCGGTGCTGCGGTCCCTGGAGCAGTGGTACGGGGACTGGCGGGCGGCCGGGGGCGACCCGGGGGCCAGCCGGCTCCAGGAGGCCTACGCGGCGGGCTGCGCGACGCTCGGCCGGACCGTACGGGCCGAACTTCCGGGCGGCCGGGAGATCGTGGGCGAGGCCGTCGCGATCGACGGCGACGGCCGGCTGGTGCTCGCCACGGACGCGGGTGTGCAGCAGCCGGTGGGAGCCGGGGACATCGTCCATCTCCGCTCCGCGACACAAGAGTGAGCTAGGGCACACCTGCCGTATCGTTGGGGCACCGGACCAGGCAGCGGCCTGGCGGGACCGGGCGGAGCGGCGAGAAGTGATCGGAAGGGCTGTGCGCAGGGATCGGACAGGGGGCGGGCGGTGACCGTGGACGACCCGGGCGCGCCGGGGCGCGCACACGAATCCCCCGAACCGCAGGTGCACTCCGCCCCCGAGCACGACGCCCGCACCGACGGCGACCGGGCCGACACCGGCCGCACCGACGCCGATCGCACCGAAGCCGATCGCTCCGACACCGGCCGCACCGACGAGGCCCGCACCGACGAGGCCCGCACCGACGCCGACCGGGCCGGGGCGGCCCGGCGGGCCGGGAGTGACGGTGCCGGCGGCCATGGTGCCGAGGGCGCCGGGGCCGAGGCCGCGGCCCGGGACGCCGGCGGGGCCCCCGAGGAGGGGGACCCCCTGGCCCTCCGGCTGGAGCAGCTGATCCTGGGCGCCGAGCGCCGCTACACGCCCTTCCAGGCCGCCCGCAGCGCCGGGGTCTCCATGGAGCTCGCCTCGCGCTTCTGGCGGGCGATGGGCTTCGCGGACATCGGCCAGGCGAAGGCGCTGACCGAGGCCGACGTGCTGGCGCTGCGGCGGCTGGCCGGTCTGGTCGAGGCGGGGCTGCTGAGCGAGCCGCTGGCGGTGCAGGTGGCGCGGTCCACCGGGCAGACCACCGCCCGGCTCGCCGAGTGGCAGATCGACTCCTTCCTGGAGGGCCTGACCGAGCCGCCGGAGCCCGGCATGACCCGCACCGAGGTCACCTATCCGCTGATCGAACTGCTGCTGCCGGAGCTGGAGGAGTTCCTGGTCTACGTCTGGCGGCGGCAGCTGGCCGCCGCGACCGGCCGGGTCGTGCAGGCGCAGGACGACGAGGAGATGGTCGACCGGCGGCTGGCGGTGGGCTTCGCCGACCTGGTCGGCTTCACCCGGCTGACCCGGCGGCTGGAGGAGGAGGAGCTCGGCGAGCTGGTCGAGGCCTTCGAGACCACGGCCGCGGACCTGGTCGCGGCGCACGGCGGCCGGCTGATCAAGACCCTGGGCGACGAGGTGCTGTTCGCCGCGGACGACGCCGGGGTGGCGAGCGAGATCGGGCTGCGGCTGATCGAGACCATGGGGCACGACGAGACGATGCCGGAGCTGCGGGTCGGGATCGCGCTGGGCACCGTGACGACGCGGATGGGCGACGTCTTCGGCACCACGGTGAACCTGGCGAGCCGGCTGACGTCGATAGCACCGAAGGACGCCGTCCTGGTGGACGGGGCGTTCGCGGAGGAACTGATGCGGTCCGGGGAGGCCCCGGAGTCGGAGGCCGAGGCCGCGGCGGCCGAGAAGGAGGGCGAGGGCCCGGAGACGCCGTACCGCTTCGCGCTGCAGCCGATGTGGCAGCGTCCGGTCCGCGGGCTCGGGGTCGTCGAGCCCTGGCTGCTGACCCGGCGGGAGCAGCCGGCCTCCCCGGACGGCGGCGGGCGGGTCTGACGGCGCCGGCCGGGTCCGACGGCGGCGGGCGGGTCCGACGGTGCCGGGCGGGGCGCTGTCCGGTGCGGCGTGCGGTCGCGTCCGGGAGCCTGCTCCCGGCGGAGGGACCCCGACGGATCGCCACGGAAGGCTGCCCGGCGGAGCGGCCGTTCCCGGTCGCCCCGGGAGCCGTTCGGCGGGCGGACCGTACCCGTCGCTCCGGCAGGGGCCTGACGGCGGGACGCTGCCGGTGCGATGATGCCTCGCGTCGAGTTCACGGTCGTTAACCGGGAGGGCGCATGGGCGAGCAGCGGTTCGGGGAGTGGGTCGTCGTACGACGGCATGGCGAGCATGTGGCGGAGCTGGTGCTCGACCGGGTGAAGGCGATGAACGCCGTCTCCACCGCCATGGCGCGCTCCCTGACGGAGGCGTGCGCCACGCTGGCCGCCGACCGCTCCGCCCGGGTCGTGGTGGTGTCCTCCAGCCATGAGCGCGCCTTCTGCGTCGGGGCGGACCTCAAGGAGCGCAACTCCCTGAGCGACGCCGAGCTCGTGCGCCAGCGTCCGTACACCCGGGCCGCCTACACCGCGGTGCTGGAGCTGCCGATGCCCACCGTCGCCGCGGTCCACGGCTTCGCCCTCGGCGGCGGCTTCGAGATCGCGCTGGCCTGCGACCTGATCGTGGCCGACCGGACGGCCGTGGTGGGGCTGCCGGAGGTCTCGGTCGGCGTGATCCCCGGCGGTGGCGGCACCCAGCTGCTGCCGCGCCGGGTGGGCGCGGCCCGCGCGGCGGAGCTGGTCTTCACCGCACGGCGGGTGGAGGCCGCGGAGGCCCGGGAGCTGGGCCTGGTGGACGAGCTGGTCGCGGCGGGCGAGGACCGCACCGAGGCGCTGGCGCTGGCCGCGCGGATCGCCGGGAACTCCCCGGTCGGGCTGCGGGCCGCCAAGCGGGCCATGCGGCTGGGGCACGGGCTGGATCTGGCGGCCGGCCTGGAGGTGGAGGACGCGGCCTGGCGCAGCGTGGCCTTCTCGGGGGACCGCGCCGAGGGCGTGGCGGCGTTCAACGAGAAGCGCACCCCGGACTGGCCCGGCGAGTAGTCGGCTGCCCCGCGGCCCTTAAAGCCTCACGGCCTGGCGGCCCGCGGCCCCACGGCCCCAGGGCCCGCGGCCCCACGGCCCACGGCCCACGGCCCGGTGGCCCCACGACCCGGCGGCTCGGTTGCCCCGCGGCCCGGCTCCACGGCCCCACGACCCGGCTGCCCCGTGGCCCGGTGCCGTGCCCCGTCGCGGGCGGGTGGCCCGCGCCGTGGCGCGCCGGCTCCCCCGCGCGCGGCCCCGGTGCCGTACCGGTACGACCTCTCGCCCGAACGGGGCGAATGGCGTGAAATGTTCCTACGCTGGAGTGCGCGCGGTGCAGGGTGTGCGCACGGTGAACGGAACGCGAGGGTGCGGTGTCGGACGACGGCAGCGGGGGCGATGCGCGGCTGCGGGCCGTTGTGGGCCTGGCCCAGGCGATGGCCGCCGCGCAGACGGGCCCCGAGGCGCTGCGCGCCGCCGCCGCGGGCGCCTGCCGGGCCCTCGGCGGCGTGTTCGCGGCGATCTCGGTCTGGGAGCGGGAGCTCGGCCGGCTCCGGGTCCTGGTCAACGTCGGCGAGCTGGCGGCCGGCGAGGAGGAGTTCCCGGAGGACGAGACCTATCCGGTGCACGAGTTCCCGGAGATCGTGGAGTTCCTGCACGAGCAGGGGGCCGACGGCGGTGAGCCGAACGCCTGGGTGGAGGTCGCCGGCGAGCCCGGAGCGGACGCCGCCTCCACCGCGTACGGGCCTGCGGGGCCGCCCCCGGGCGGCGGCTGGGGGCGCGGCGCGGCCCTGCTGCGGCGCGGCCGGGGCTGCTGTGTGATCGCGCCGATCGTGCTGCACGGGCGGGCGTGGGGCGAGCTCTACGTGGCGCGCCCCACGGGCGAGCCGGTCTTCGGGCCCGCGGACGCCTCCTTCGCCACCGTGCTGGCCTCGGTGACCGCGGCCGGGATCGCGCAGACCGAGCGGCTGGAGGAGGCGCGGCGGCTGGCCTTCACCGATCCCCTGACCGGGCTCGCCAACCGCCGGCTGGTCGATCTGCGGCTCGACGAGGCGGTGGAGCGGCACCGGGCCGACGGCACCGTGGTGAGCCTGGTGGTCTGCGACCTCAACGGGCTCAAGCGGGTCAACGACTCGCTCGGCCACGCGGTGGGGGACCGGTTGCTGGAGCGGTTCGGCTCGTTGCTGTCGCTGTGCGGCGCGATGCTGCCGGGCGCCCTGGTGGCGCGGCTGGGCGGCGACGAGTTCTGCATGCTGGCGGTGGGCCCGCCGCCGGACGAGGTGGTCCGGGCCGCCGAGGAGCTGTGCCGCCGGGCCACCGCCCTGGAGCTGGGCGAGGGAGTGGCCTGCGGGGTCGCCTCCACCGGCGAGCGGATCGGCCCCGTCGGCTCCGCGCGGCGGCTGTTCCGGCTCGCGGACGCGGCGCAGTACCGGGCGAAGGCCGCCCGCTCCCGGAAACCCGTGGTCGCGGGCCGGGAGGGGCCGGACGACCCGGTCCTGCGGCTCGCGGAGGCGCCGCCGGAGGGCGGCCCGGAGCGCCGCAGGTTCCGCCGGGACTGAGGGGTCCGTGCGCTGTGCCCGCCCGGGGCGCGTGTGCTCACAGGGTGAGGACCCCTGCGGCGCGGGGCGTCCCGACGCATGTGCGAACCCCCTCGTGACATCCAGCGATTCAGTCTCTAGGGTGCCTGAATATGGATATGCACACTGTGGTGGTGGGGACGTCCGGGACGAGCGCGGAGGACGTCATCGCCGTGGCCCGGGGCGAGGCCCGGATCGAGCTCTCCGACGAGACCCTGGCGGCCCTCGCCGCGTCCCGCGAGGTCATCGACGCGCTCGCCGCCAAGCCGGAGCCGGTCTACGGCGTCTCCACCGGCTTCGGCGCGCTGGCCGTCCGGCACATCAGCCCCGAGCTGCGGGCCCAGCTCCAGCGCAACATCGTCCGCTCGCACGCCGCCGGCATGGGCCCGCGGGTCGAGCGCGAAGTGGTGCGTGCCCTGATGTTCCTGCGCCTGAAGACGGTGTGCTCCGGCCGGACGGGCGTCCGGCCGCTGGTGGCCCGGACCATGGCCGCGCTCCTCAACGCCGGGATCACCCCGGTCGTCCACGAGTACGGCTCGCTGGGCTGCTCCGGGGACCTCGCCCCGCTCTCCCACTGCGCCCTGGCCCTCATGGGCGAGGGGGACGCGGAGGGCCCCGACGGCGTCGTCCGGCCGGCCCACGAACTCCTCGCCGAGCACGGCATCGAGCCCGTCGTGCTGCATGAGAAGGAGGGTCTCGCCCTCCTCAACGGCACCGACGGCATGCTGGGCATGCTGGTGATGGCCTGCGCCGACCTGGCGCGGCTGTTCACCGCCGCCGACATCACGGCCGCGCTGACCCTGGAGGCCCTGCTCGGCAGCGAGAAGGTCCTCGCGCCCGAGCTGCACGCCATCCGGCCGCACCCGGGCCAGGCCGCCAGCGCCGCCAACATGCTGAAGGTGCTGACCGGTTCGGGCCTCACCGGCCACCACCAGGACGACGCGCCGCGGGTCCAGGACGCGTACTCGGTCCGCTGCGCCCCGCAGGTCGCCGGCGCGGGCCGGGACACCCTGACCCACGCGCGGCTGGTGGCCGACCGGGAGCTCGCGGCCGCGGTGGACAACCCCGTGGTGCTGCCCGACGGGCGGGTGGAGTCCAACGGCAACTTCCACGGCGCGCCCGTCGCGTACGTCCTGGACTTCCTGGCCGTGGCGGCGGCCGATCTCGGCTCCATCGCCGAGCGGCGCACCGACCGGCTGCTGGACAGGAACCGTTCCCACGGCCTGCCGCCGTTCCTGGCCGGCGACCCCGGTGTCGACTCCGGGCTGATGATCGCCCAGTACACCCAGGCCGCCCTGGTCAGCGAGCTGAAGCGGCTGGCCGTACCGGCGTCGGTGGACTCGATCCCGTCCTCCGCGATGCAGGAGGACCATGTGTCGATGGGCTGGTCCGCGGCGCGCAAGCTGCGCACGGCCGTCGACAACCTCGGCCGGATCATCGCCGTCGAACTCGTCGCGGCGACCCGGGCGGTCGAACTCCGCGACGGTCTGACACCGGCGCCGGCCACCCGCGCGGTCCTGACGGCCGTACGGGAGGCGGGAGTCGAGGGGCCGGGCGGGGACCGCTTCCTGGCGCCGGACCTCGCGGCCGCGGACGCCTTCGTCCGCTCCGGGAAGCTGGTCCACGCGGTGGAGTCGGTCACCGGGCCGCTCGACTGAGGCGCCCGGGCGCCCGGAGCCCTGACCCTTCGGGCGCCTGAGCCGGTCGCTTCGACGGCCCGCTCCTGTGCGGCCCCCTTCCCTCCAGAGGTGGGGCCGTCCGGAGGTGGGGTTGTCCGGTGGCGGGGCCGTCCGGTGGCGGGGCCGATCGGGGTCGGCCGCCGGCAGCCGGACGTGCCGTCAGCGGGACGTGAGGCGGCGGGTGTTCGGGGGCCGCTGCGGGCCGTGACGGGCCCGGTCGCGGACCGAGGCGGAAGGATCCGGGACCGGCATCCTCCGGACCGTCAGAACATGTTCGGACGGGAGCGGCGCGCGGCCACCGAGACCAACGCGGCGCCGAGGCCCAGGAACAGCGTGCCGCCCACCAGGTACGGAGTGGTGTCCACGCTGCCGGTGTCCGCCAGCGAGAGCTGCTGGGGCCGGGCGCCCGAGCCGTCCGGGGCGCCCGGAGCGCCCACCTGCTGTGTCATCGGCCGGTTCCGCGGTGCCGCGCCGGGATCCTCGACCGTCGCGTTCGCGGAGGGGACGAACCACAGGGCGAAGAGCATCGAACCCGCGGCAGTTGCGGTCAGCAGCGGGCGGCGTGCGGACACGTAACGGACCCCCTTGTGGAGCTGGAGAATTGGCCGTCCCGGGAGATGTTAATGACACCTGCGGGTCGCGGGAAAGTCTTGGCCTCCGGGCCCCTTACGCTCCGGCCATGAGCACTGAGGAGACATCACGGTTCGTGCG
Source organism: Streptomyces sp. NPDC002055 (assembly GCF_040296705.1). Lineage (NCBI taxonomy): Bacteria > Bacillati > Actinomycetota > Actinomycetes > Kitasatosporales > Streptomycetaceae > Streptomyces > Streptomyces sp. NPDC002055. Next base: position 23,916 of record NZ_JBEOXS010000066.1, on the reverse strand, counting down.
CCTTCGGGTGGAGCTGGTCCTGGAGATCACCGACACGGGTGAACTCACCGGAGCGGCCATGGATCAGATCGGGGGTGACACCACGATGCCCGACGACGAGCGTGCCCACGCCCAGGCGTCCGTCCGGGACGACGCGGCCGAGGCGCTCGCCTATCTGGTCGACCCGTTCGACCTGGTCAACGGGGTTCCCGGGGTCGATCTCGCACAGGCGTCCTGGAGCAGTGAGAAGGTCGACTACGACCCGGCCTCCGCGGAGTGGGACTTCGACGACGAGGACGAGGACTTCGACGGAATCGGCTGGATCGGTGAGGATGGGGACCGGCCGGATGGGGAAGGCGGTGCCGGGAGGGCGTGACGGAAGGGCGCGAGGCGTCCCGGTGTCCACGATGTGGACCGGGACCCTGTCCCACGTGGCGTACCCCACAATTTTCGGTCGCGGGGGAACCGGACGAATAGGGATCGGTGTTCTACCAAGAGCGGCCGGGAAAAGTGCGCCGCACGGCCCGGCTCGGGGATTTCAGGGGACCAGTAGCAATGGAGAAGCGTGTGATGACGGACGGTAAGCGTCGCAGGGGCCTGGTGGCCGCGGCCGCACTGCTCAGTGGTGCGCTCGCGCTCACGGCATGCGGCGGCGGTGACGGCGAAGGCAGCACCGACAACCGTGCCAAGTCGCAGGCTCAGGTGGACCAGCAGGCCGCCAAGGATGCTTCCGACGCGCGAATAGCGATCAGCCCGAAGGACGGCGCCAACAACGCCGGCATCAACAGCGACGTCAAGGTCAAGGTCGCGGGCGGCAAGCTCACCAAGGTCACCATGACCGCGGTCGAGTCCGGTACCGACGTTCCCGGCACGCTGTCCCCCGACGGCCGGACGTGGAAGCCCAACGGCCAGCTGGAGCGTTCCACCAAGTACAAGATCACCGCCGAGGCGAAGGACTCGAAGGGGCGCTCGGCCAACGAGAACTCCACCATCACCACGGTCTCCCCGTCGAACAGCTTCATCGGCAACTTCACGCCGGAGGACGGGTCGAAGGTCGGCGTCGGCATGCCGGTGTCCATCAACTTCGACAAGGCGATCACGAACAAGAAGGACGTCGAGTCCGCGATCAAGGTCAAGTCGACCAGCGGCCAGAAGGTCGTCGGGCACTGGTTCAACGGCAACCGTCTGGACTTCCGCCCCGAGGACTACTGGAAGGCCGGCTCCACGGTCACCCTCGATCTCGATCTGGACGGGGTCGAAGGCGCTCCGGGGGTGAAGGGTGTCCAGAAGAAGAAGGTCACCTTCACCGTCGGCCGGAACCAGGTCAGCACGGTCGACACCAAGACCAAGCAGATGACCATCACCCGGGACGGCAAGAAGGTCAAGACCATCCCGATCTCGGCCGGCAGCCCCGAGAACCCGACCTACAACGGCCAGATGGTGATCTCCGAGAAGTTCAAGGAGACCCGGATGGACGGCTCGACCGTCGGCTTCAAGAACAGCAGCGGCAAGGGCGAGTACGACATCAAGGACGTGCCCCACGCGATGCGGCTGTCCACCTCGGGCACCTTCATCCACGGCAACTACTGGGGCGCCGACTCGATCTTCGGCAGCGTCAACACCAGCCACGGCTGTGTCGGCCTGAACGACGCCAAGGGCGCCGGCGACAGCAGCCAGCCCGGGGCCTGGTTCTTCGACAACACCCTCCTCGGTGACGTGGTCGTCGTGAAGAACTCCCCGGACAAGACCATCACCCCGGACAACGGCCTCAACGGCTGGAACATGGACTGGAGCGAGTGGGTCGCCGGGAGCGCGATCGGCGGCTGACACCGGCCCCTTCCCCTGTACGACGGCGGCGGACCGCACCCTCGGGTGCGGTCCGCCGCCGTCGTTTCTCCCGTTCCCCGCCGGTTCAGAGGCCCAGCAGCGAGGCGTCGGTGGCGAAGGCGCGGAAGGCCTCCCGGGGGTCCGGCACCAGCTTGCGGGCCCGCAGGTCCATCAGCCCGCCGACGCTGTGCAGCTCGGCGGCGAGCTCGCCGTCCCGCCGGATGGTCTGCTCGACCCGGAACGTCTTTCCCTCGCCCCACACGAACGCGCAGGACACCTCGACCTCCTCGCCGGCCCGGAGCTCGCGGTGGAAGCGCACCGTGGTCTCCAGATTGACCGGGCCCACACCCTTCTCGATCAGCTCGCTCTGGCGTATCCCGGCTGCCTGGACGAGGGACCAGCGGGCGTGCTCGGCGTACTGCATGTACACGCTGGTGTTGACGTGTCCCTGTGAGTCCGTCTCGTAGCCCCGGACGGTGATCCGTACGGTGAACGGCTGCGTCATGGCGTCCCTTTCCGACGATCCTTGCCTCGCCGCCATCCTTGCGCATGGCCGCAGGGGTGCGAGGACGCGCCGGGGCGGGACGCGGTGGTGCGCGACCGCGTCGACGCGGGGCCGGGGCGAGGCGCCGGTGACGCTCCGGACGGAAGGCCGCGCCGGTCAAGTCTCCTGCGTATAGCGGATGTAGAACGTCACCACGGCCATGGACAGCCCGAGGATCAGCCCCATCAGGGTCCCCTCCAGCCAGGTCTGGCCGCTCACGCTGAGCATGTAGCCCATCACGGCCCCGAAGATCGCCCCATAGGACGCGGCCCGGACCTCCCGGCGCAGCCGGTGCTGCACCATCCCGAGGGCGAAGCAGAGCACGGCGCAGGCGGCTCCGCCCACCAGGCTCGCCACGGTGATGCGGGTGTTGGACGCGCCGTTGTTGCTCTCCAGCCAGGCCACATAGAGGCCGAAGGCGATCCCCAGGGTGACGGGGACGCCCACGGCGGTGGACGGGTAGTGGCGGGCCGGCATGGCAGTCGTGGACATGGCGGACTCCTCTCTCCCCTCACGACCAGAGCACACCCGTGCGTGGCGGGCGGCAACTCGGCCGGGCGGTGCGGCGGCCGGGCGTCGCTCACCGCATGTCATGAGGCGGACGCGACGGGTGCTCCCGGGTGGTCTCAGGGGCGTACGCCCTGAGCGTTGCGCGGTTTCCGGCCAGGAGCGGCAGATTCCGGACTCGGGTGTGCCGCACGAGGCGTACGTGGGCTACGCACGGCGGGTGGGATGGCGGGAAAGTATTCCATCAAATTGGTGCCGGTGTGGCCTCTGGTGCGGCTGTTGCGAATTGAGCGGCGCGCGTGAGTATGGGCAGTTTTTCGGCGTCGCGACCGGGAAATAACTCGCATCGTGAGATCACGCGGCGACGGCTCGGAAGGGGAATCCATCTCTTTTCTGTCGCGCCGCCGTGACGCCATTTGGGGGGAGTATGACCGAAGAGGTGATCCCGTTCGGCCGGAATCGGGCGGGCATCAGGGCAGAAATTCCCGACGCGTTGCCAGGTTCGCTTCCACGGGGTGCCGTGGTGGCAGCGATCGCCGCGGGAGCCGGGGGCATGGCGCGCGGCGTGGCCGCGGTGCGCCATGCCGTGGTGCGGGTCGTGGGCGAGAGCAATGTGCACATCCAGTACCTGGACGAACGTCATCGGGTGCTGCGTGAGGACATCGTCCCGGTCATGGCCGTGATCGACGCGCACCAGGACGGCCGGGACGCGGCCCGCGCGGCGGGGCTGGATCCCGACCTGCTCGAAGAAGCGCTCGCGGAAATGGACAAGAGGCGCAGAAGGAGGCGCGGCGGGACGTGACAGCCGTCCGGCCCCGCGATGGCGGCGGTGGTCCGGTGCGAGCCATGGAGGCGAGCCTGGGCTACCGCTGCCATTACGCGAGAACGTGGGCCTTCGACATTCTTCCGGTATTGGTCAGGTATCGGGCGCTGCAGTTCATCAGGGATGCGAAGGCGGAATGGAGAAGGATGAGTGCTCGGTTGCGGGAAGAGGCCTCTGCATGGATGGATTTTTTCGACGGCTAGGTCATGCGCTGAGGAAACTGAAGACGAAATCGGCCGCCGGGCAATCTGGCCCGGAAGGGGGCGTCGCTCCGGCCGGTGCCCCGCGGGCGGAGGGCGAGCCGGTGGAACCCACGGCCGTCACCAAGCCATCCCCACCGGAGGCGCCGGAGACCGCCGGGCCCGGTGAGCCGGGGCCGGCGGGGCGGCCGGCGGACGCCCCACGCGGTGACAGGGAGGAGCGGGCCGTCGGCAGCGGCGCGTATCTGGAGTCCCTGACCGGTCTGCAGTCGCTGACGGGTCGGGGAGGTCTCGACCCCGACCTGGCCCGCGAGGCCGCCGAGGACCTGGGGTCCGCCTACCGGCGGCGGTACGGGCCCCTGCCGCGGCCCGGCCCCGGCGGTGAGGAGCCCGAGCACCGGTCGCCGCCGGACCCGCCCCGGCAGGTCGAGTCGCGGCGGAGGGACGATCACCGGCAGCGGTCCGCGCGCCGGCGCCGGAGACGGGAGGGATGACCCCGGCCTGCACGCCGGACCGGGCCGGGCCCGCTGAACGAGCCTGCACCCGCAACCGGCCGCACACCCGCAACCGGCCGCGCATCCGGGCGGCCGGTCCGCACCGGCGGCGGGTCGGCACCGGGCGGCCGGCACCGGGCCGCTCGTCCCCCGGAGCCGTCGGGCACCGTCCGGCACAGCGGGCGGGCCGGGCCCCGCCCGTCAAGCCCGGCCGTGGGCCTTCTGGGAGCGGCGCGACAGGGAGTCGATGACCACGGCCGCGAGCAGCACCCCGCCGGTGATCATGAACTGGACGGCCGCCTGGATGCCCAGCAGGGCCATGCCCGAGGCGATCGACTGGATGACCAGCATCCCCAGCAGGGCGGACCAGGTCGAGCCGTGTCCGCCGAAGAGGCTCGTGCCGCCGATGACCGCCGCGGCGATGGCGTTCATCAGCAGGATGCCCGAGCCGGAGGTCTGGCTCGCCGAGGTCACCCGCGAGGCCAGCATCAGGCCGCCGACCGCGGCCATCGTGCCGGACACCATGAACACCGAGATCCGCATCCGCACGATGTTGATGCCCGCCCGGCGGGCCGCCTCGATGCCCCCGCCGAGGGCGAACACCTTGCGGCCGTAGGAGGTGCGGCGGAGGACGAACTCCAGGCTCGCGAGGACGGTCAGGAAGATCAGGAGGGCCAGCGGCAGGCCCTGGAACTGGTTGAGCACCCAGGCGGCGGCGAACGCGACGACCGTGAGCACGCCGGTGCGCACCCCGATCTCGACGAGCGACCGGGACGGCATCCCGATGGCCCTGCGGCGCCGCCGGTCCACGTGGGAGGTGAGGAAGTACACCGCCGCGCCCAGCGCCGCCAGACCGTACGCGGCGGCGACATTGCCGAAGTAATAGCTGGTCAGCGTGGCGACCAGCCCCTCGTCGTCGAGGTTGACGGTGCCGCTGGTGCCCAGGATGTAGAGCATCAGGCCGTTCCAGGCCAGCAGCCCGGCCAGGGTGACCACGAAGGCCGGCACCCCGACTCTCGCGAAGAAGAACCCCTGGACGATCCCGACGGCCGCCCCGCACAGCACCGCCATCACCAGCGCCAGCCACTCCGGTACGCCCTGCTGCACGTTCAGCACCGCGAACAGGGCCGCCGCGAGGCCGCTGACCGAGCCGACCGACAGGTCCAGCTCACCGATCAGCAGGACGAAGACGATGCCCACCGCGATCAGACCGGTGCCCACGATGTCCACGCTGAGGTTGGACAGGTTGCGCGCCGAGAGGAAGTTGGCGTTCAGGCTCTGGAAGATGATCCAGATCGTGAGGAGCCCCAGGATCACGGGCACGGCGCCGAGCTCGCCGCCGGCCAGCCGGTTCTCGTAGGCCCGGAGCCAGCCCTTGAGCATCTGCCCGTCCCGGGTCACAGCTCCGTCTCCCCCGCACGCGGGGAGCGGCGCGACACGGCGTCGCCCGTTGCTCCGGTGATGGAGGAGATGATCTGTTCCTGGGACGCGGTGTTCACGTCGAAGAGGCCGTTGTTGCGCCCCAGCCGCAGCACCGCGACCTCGTCCGCGACGGCCTTGACGTCACCCATGCTGTGGCTGATCAGCAGGATCCCGATGCCGCGGTCCCGCAGCTGGTCGATGAGGTCGAGGACCTGGGTGGTCTGCTGGACCCCGAGGGACGCGGTGGGCTCGTCCAGCAGCAGGACCCGGGGCCCGGCGAGCAGCGAGCGGGAGATCGCGACCGTCTGGCGCTGGCCGCCGGACAGGGCGGCGACCGGGCGGCGCACGTCGGGGATGTGGATGGACAGGGCCCGCAGCAGGCTGCGGGTCCGGCGTTCCATCTCCACCTCGTCGAGGATGCCGATCCGGTGGATCTCCCGGCCGAGGAAGAGATTCCCGACGACATCGAGGTTGTCGCAGAGCGCGAGGTCCTGGTAGACGGTGGCGATGCCGAGGGTCTGGGCGTCGTGCGGCCGTTTGATCTGCACCGCCCGGCCCTCCCACTCGATCAGCCCGTGGTCGGCGGGGCCGACTCCGGCGATCACCTTCACCAGGGTGGACTTCCCGGCGCCGTTGTCGCCCACCAGGGCGACGACCCGCCCGGGGTGGAGGTCCAGCTCCACGTCCGTGAGGGCCTGGACGGCGCCGAAGTGCTTGGAGACACCGCGCAGGGACAGCAGGGGCAGGGACGACACGGCACACCCTCTCCTTCTCCCCGGTCACGGGATCAGTCCGGCCCGCTCGCAGGCCGGCCGGAACTTGGCGGTGCAGATCTCATCGATCGTGTACATACCGTCCTTGACGACGGTGTCCTTGATGTTGTCGACCGTCAGGGGCACCGGGGTGAGCAGAACGGCGGGGATATTGGTGGCGGTCGAGGTGCTGATCCGGTCCTGCGCCACGCTGTCGGGCGACTCGCCGCGGCCCAGCGCGACGGCCATGGCGGCGGCGGCCTCCGCCTCCGGCTTGAACGGCTTGTAGACGGTCATCGACTGCTCGCCCTTGACGATGCGCTGGACACCGTTCAGCTCGGCGTCCTGGCCGGTGATCGGGGGCAGCGGCGTCACGTTGCCGGACTTGAGGGCGGAGACGATGCCGGAGGCGAGCGCGTCGTTGGCCGAGTAGACGCCGTCGATGCTGCCGGGGCCGAGGGCGGAGATGGCGCCGGACATGTTGACGTGCGCGTTCTCCGGGCTCCACTGAGGGGTGTCGTACTCCTTGCCGATGGTCACCTTGTCATCGAGGACGGACCGGGCGCCCTCCCGGAACCACGCCGCGTTCGGATCGGTCGGGTCGCCGTTCATCATGACGATCCGTCCGCCGTCCGCCTTCTTCCCCATCGCCCGGAGCAGGGCCTCGGCCTGGAGCCGTCCGACCTCGTTGCCATCGAAGGAGACATAGCCCGAGATCGGGCCCTCGACGAGCCGGTCGTAGGAGACGACGGGGATGCCCGCGCGGTCCGCCTCCTTGACCGAGGAGCGCAGCGACTTGTAGTCGACCGGGTCCAGGACGATCACGTCCACCCTCTTGGTGATCATGGTGTCCACCTGCTGCTGCTGGGTGGCGACGCTGCCCTGTCCGTTGGCGTACTCCACCCTGCAGTCGGCGCACAGCTCCTTGATCTTCTGCTGGATCAGCGGCCGGTCGAACGCCTCCCAGCGGGCGGTGTGGCTGTCCGGCAGCAGCAGACCGATCGTCACGCCCGTGCCCTCCCGTCCCCCGGACAGCGACTCCTCGCCCGAGCCCCCGGACTCCGCGGACTGCCCGCAGCCCACGAGGGCGAGCGCAAGGGAGAGGACGACCGCCCCGAGGGCGGCGCCGGGGGACCGGATGGTCGTGCGGATCGGCACGCGGAGCCTCCTCATGGCGTTCCGAGCGCGGTCCACCAGGGGGCGTCCGCCTCCGGCTCCGGCTCCGCGGGGCCCTCCGGGGCGTCCGTGGGGCGGGGCTCGCGCGGCGGCACGACGATCTCGCTCCACACCTGCTTGCCGCCGCTGACCGGCACCGAACCCCAGCCGGAGGACATCGCCTCGACCAGCAGGATGCCCCGGCCGCCGGTCGACTCCCAGTCGACGATCACCGGCTTGGCGGGGGCCCGCGGGGAGGAGTCGCTGACCGCCACCCGCAGCCGGTCCACGCCCAGCGTGAGATCGAGCCGCACCGCCCCCTGGGTGTGCAGCAGGGCGTTGGTGACCAGCTCGGAGACGACCAGCAGCGCCGCGTCCGCCTCCTCCTCCAGACCCCAGGAGCGCAGCTTGCGGGCGGCGAACCGGCGGGCGTGCAGCACCGCGTCGGGCAGCCGCCACACCGTCCAGCCGGCCCGGATCGGCCGGAACTCCATGCCGTCGTAGCGCAGCAGCAGCAGCGCCACGTCGTCGTCCCGGCGGCCGGCGTCGACCAGGAGCGCGTCGGCCATCCGTCCCGCGTCGGACGGGTCGGCTGCGGTGAGCAGATGGCACAGCCGGCGCATCCCGTCCTCCAGGTCGAGCCGCGAGGACTCGACCAGGCCGTCGGTGAGGAGGGCGAGGACCGTGCCGGGCAGCAGCCCGAGCGTGGTGATGGCGAACTCCGCGTCCGCGAGCACCCCGAGCGGCGGCCCGCCCTCGGCCGCCACCTCCTGGGCGCTGCCGTCCGGGTGGCGCACCAGCGGCAGCAGATGCCCGGCCCGGACGATCCACGCCTCGCCCTCCTCCATGTCCAGCTCGATGTAGCAGCAGGTGGCGAAGAGGTCGGTCTCCATGCCGACGAGCAGCCGGTTGGTGTGCGAGACCACCACGTCTGCCGGGTGCCCCTCCACCGCGTACGCCCGGATCGCCGTCCGCATCTGGCCCATGATCGTGGCGGCCCCGGCGCTGTGCCCCTGCACATCGCCGATGACCAGGGCGACGCGGCCCTCGGAGAGCGGGATGACGTCGTACCAGTCGCCGCCCAGGTTCATCCCCACCATCGCGGGCAGATAGCGGGCGACGGCCACCCCGCCGGGCAGCGCGGGCAGCCGGCGCGGCAGCAGGCTGCGCTGGAGCATGGTGGCGAGCTCGTGCTCGGCGTCCAGGGCATGGGCGTGCTTGAGAGCCTGCCCGACCAGGCCCGCCGTCGCGGTCAGCAGCGACCGCTCCTCCGGACCGAACTCGTGCAGCTCCTCCCACCCCACCAGACACGCGCCGACCACCCGGCCGTCGGCGGGCAGCGGCAGGATGGCGAGCCCGCCGGGGCCGACGTCCGCGAGGCTCGGTTCGAGTCCGGTGCCCGCGGGCCACAGCGTCGCCCGGCCCTCGCGCAGCGCCGCCTCCAGCTGGGGCAGGGCGCGCGTCGGCGCGTCGGGCCACTCCGCACGCCACTCCGCCCGCCAGGCCTCCGGCCAGCTGCCGGGCTCCGGCGGGTCCAGGAGGGTGACGACGAGCCGGTCCCCACCGACCTCGGCGAGCGCCACCCGGTCGGCGCCGAGCGGCTCCCGCAGGGCGGTGACGACCACCCGGCCCACCTCCCGGACGGTCGTCGCGTTGGCCAGCGCGGCGGACAGCTGCTGCACCCGGGAGACCTCGTCGGCACCGGGGCGCAGGTACGAGGCGTCGGCCACCACCCCGAGCACCCGCTCCGGACCGCCCCCGGCGTCGGGCAGGACCTGGCAGCGCAACCGCAGCCAGCGCAGTTCCCCGGAGGGACGGCGGACACGGAACTCCAGCTCCCGGCTGCCGACGGTCAGCCGGCCCGGCTCCACGACGGACATCAGCGCGGGCAGGTCGTCCGGGACGGTGTGCGCCAGCAGCGTCTCCACCCGGCCGTCGAAACGCTCCGGCGCGATGTCGACCAGCTCCAGCATGCACGGATCGGCCTCGATCAGCCCGGTGCGCAGGCCGACGCCGAAGGAGCCCACCCGCAGACCGTCCAGGGCGGATCCCGGCAGGGCGCGTGCCCCGGCCCCGGGCAGGGACCCCACGGCGCCCGGCACGCCGCCGGCTTCGAGCCGGGCGGCGACATGGTCGGCGTACAGCTCCAGGAGGGTGCGCCGCTCGGCGTCGAACCCGTCCCCCTCTTCGTCCACGAAGAGCAGACAGCCCAGGCCCCGGGTGTTGACTCCGAGGGGCACGGCGCCCAGCGAGATGCCCGGGGGGAGGCCCGTCGAGGAATCCGGCGCGCCGGCCGGTGCGTCCCCGTTGTCGCCGGCTGCCGCGTTGTCGCCGGGTGCCGTGCGGTGGTCGGCGAGCTCGGCGGAGCTCCACCACAGGGGGCGGCCGGCCCGGAACGCGTCGGCCGCGGGGGACCGGCCCGACAGCGCGTAACTCGGCGCGAGCCCGTACCGGGCCCCGGGACCGCCGAGGGTCCCGGTCAGGTACAGCTCGCCCGCACCCTCGCCCAGCACGTAGACGGCGGCGAGCGCCGCTCCGGCGAACACCGGGGCCTGCTCGGCCGCAGCCTGCCTCGCCCCTGGGGTCTGCAGGCCGACACCGCGCGTTCCGGTGCCCGGATCCGCCTCCTCGTTCGGGAGTCCGACCCCGGCCCCGCTGTCGCTGGACATTCCGTAACCCACCTGAGACCCATACTGTGCGCCCGGGCGGGGGGAGGCCAGTCAGGGAGAGCACAGGGAGAGCAGTCAGGGAGACCAGTGGCGATCATGCGCGGGGCTGGTGCGGGGGCTGAGCGGCGGGGTGAGGGGAGGGCGCTCTCGGGGGTCCGGTCACGGGGAGGGGGCCCGGGGGTCCGGTTACGCGGCCCGCTCGGGCCTGATCCGCCGCAGCCCGTCCATACCGGCGGTGAGCAGATCGTCGTGGCTGATGGTGAAGTCGCCGTTGGCCAGCCGGCCGTCGTAGTGGGCCCCCACCACCGTGTCCGGGAGGTACGAGCGCAGCCGGTGACGCATGTCCGGCGCATAGTCGACGGGTTCGCCCCAGAGGGGCGGTGCTTCGTCGGTGGAGAGCAGCACCCAGTGGTCGACGGGCACGTCGGCGTCGAGATCGGGTGCCCGACCCGTGTGGCAGTCCAGCGCCGGCAGGGTCAACCGGTCCGGGTCGAGGGGCGAGTACCACATCAGCAGGGGTTCGGCGCGCCGGGCGGCGGCGCTGTCGAAGCAGCACACCGCGATGGTGTGCCCCGGAAAGTGGTCGGCGTAGAACCTCAGCAGACCCGGGTCGAGCCGCGGCCGCTTGTGCGCCGGTACGTCCTCGAGGGCGGCCGGGATCCTGGTCGGGTCGGTCGCGAGCAGCACGGTGTAGATGCCGTGCTCGAAGATCTCGACCGATGCGTCGTCCGCCCCCATCCAGGCGACGCCGCGCGTCATGCTCACCGAGCGGCGCCGGACCGCGTCGACCATGCGCTGGAGGACATCGCCGGAGCGCCCCACCGGGAGGAAGTGCTCCCGGGTCATCCGCGCGGCGGGCAGATGCAGCAGCATCGCGTTCGGCCCGGCGGCGAGGTTGACGGCGGTGTTCTGGTACCCGAGGACATGGATCAGGCCGTGCTGGGAGTGGCGAAGTCGCCCGGCGTACAGGGTCGTTCCCGAGAACTCGGCGTGGTCCATCGATATGCACATGGGCGCCCAAGCTACCCGGGCCTCGACCTCCCGGAGAAGTGACGCTTCCGGAGAAGTGGCAAGGCCATTCCCGGAGAAGTGCGGGCCGTCTCCCGGAGAAGCTGCGGGCCCAGGTGCGCTGCCGTCGCCACGCGTCGGGGCGTGGCGGGCCCGACGGAGATGCCCCGGCCGATGCCCCCGGCCGATGGCGTCGGCCGGGGGCAGAGGGGCCGCTGGGGACCGCGTGCCACGGCGGTCCCGCGCACGTGCCCGCTCATCGGTGGTGCGGTGGATGCGGCGGTGGACAACCCGCGGTGGCGCGGCCTCCGGCGGTGGCTGCGGACCCACGGTGGTGCGGCTCCCGACGGTGGACGCGAACCCGCGGTGGCGCCTCCCCCGAGGTTGTCAGGATCGTGCGGACGCGCTCCGCGTCACCGGCGCCCCGCCGCCACCCGGGATTCAGTTCACGCAGCCGGGAACGCTGTTGGGCGGGGCGCAGTTGGTCGGGTGGTTCTTCACGACGGTGCTCTGGACGAGCTCCACCCGGTGGGGTGCCAGCTTGGTCGAGTTCTCGCCGCTCTCCTTGCGCTGGGAGGCGCTCGTCGTACCGATGAAGAGTTGGAGGGTGATCCCGGAGTTCTCGATGCCGCCGCCGGTGGTGGGGCCGCCGTTCGAGGTGTTGTGGCTGACGGTGCTGCGGTGGAGCGTCGTCGGCTCGTCCGAGCCGGTCTGGATGCCGCCGCCGTTGTTCCGGGCGATGTTGCCCTTGACCTTGGTGGAGTTCAGACGCAGGGGCCCGGTCTCCAGGTTGATCGCCAGGGTGACGATGCCGGCGCCGCGGTCACCGGAGTCGTTGCCGTCGACCGACACGTCGTTGAGCTTGGTGTCCCCCGCGTTGGCGAGGCCGCCTCCCCAGAAGGCGCCCGTATTGGCGCGGAGGGCGCCGCCCTGCATCGTCATCGTGCCGTTGGTGGCCACTCCGCCGCCGAAAGCCGCGTGGTTGTTGCTGACCGTGGTGTTCTTCAGGGTGAGCGTTCCCAGCTGGTTCCAGATCCCGCCGCCGGTGCTGGCCCTGTTGTTCCGCACCGTCGAGTCGATCAGGGTGAGGCTCCCGTGGTCGTTGAGGAGCCCTCCGCCATGTGAGTCCGTGGTGCCGGTTTCGCCGTAGCGCACGGTGATCGACTTCAGGGTGAGGCTGCCGCCCTCCCGCACGTGGAAGAGGCGGAACGGCGTGGCGGAATTGCGGTCGATGGTGGTGTTGTCCCCGGTGATCTGCACGTTGCCGGTGATCTCGGGCAGGCCGTCACCCGGGTTGTCGGTCTGGGTCACGGTGTAGACGCACCGAGGGGCGAGGACGATGCTGCCGCCGCTGGTGTTCGCGTTGTTGATGGCCGCCTTTAGGGCTGCGATGTCATTGCACGCGACGCGGGTCGGTGCCTGCGCCTGGGCCTGTCCGGCGGGCAGCAGCGTCAGGCACAGGCCGAAGCCGGTGACGGCGGTGACGGTGGCGCGTCTGAGCGTGTCGGTCATGGGGCTTCCTTGGCTGTGGGGGCAGGATTCCGCGATCCGGGCGACGCCAAGCCGTCGAGCCTGCACCCCCTGAGCGTCGCTGATCGCCACTCAGACATATCCGACGTGTGCCTTCCGTGCATGGCTTGCCCGTCATTCGGGTGCACGGCCCCGGGCCCCGCTCGATGCCGGGTTCGGCTGCACCTGCGGGCCTCGACACCACGGCACTGCCGGTTCGCGCCTCTCCCGCCGTGACACGTCCGGCCTCCTGAGCTGCTGGGCCGACGTAAGGGTCGACGGCGCCGGACCGTGGGCGGGAAGCGGGGCCGTTCGGCGGTACGTCGGGCGGGAACCGGGGCCGTTCGGCGGTACGTCGGGTGAGGCCGGCACGTCCGGCGGTTAAGGAACGAAACGGCATGGTCACCGGCCGGCCGGCCGTCGGCCCGGCCGTCGGCTGCCGGTGAGACCGGCCCTTTCCTCTCCGGCACTGCGAAGGGTGGAGCGATGAAGAGCTCGGTACGGTCCGGCGCCGTAGCCGCCGCGCTGGGGGTGGGGCTGTCCATTGCAGTCCTGCCGGCCGGACCGGCCGGTGCCGCAGGAGAGACTCAGGTGCGGTGCAATGACATCGCAGCCCTGAAGGCGGCCATCACCCATGCGAACACCAGCGGCGGTCGCATCACCCTCGCGGCCCACTGCACCTACACCCTGACCGCACCCGACCATCGCGACAACGGGCTTCCGGAGATCACCGGCAACGTGACCGTCTCCGGCCGCGACACCACCCTTCGCCGCGCCCCCGGCGCGACCCCGGACTTCCGTATCTTCCACGTGGCGACCGGCGGTGCACTCGCCCTGAAGTCGCTCGAGGTCAGCGGCGGAAGCGTGCCCGACTCCGCCGGTGGCGCCATCTGGAACAACGGCACCCTGAACCTGGCCGACGTGGACGTCAAGGGCAATCGTGCCGGTACGGGGGGCGGCGTCTACAACCTGGGCGGGCAGTTCCGTCTCGACCGCACCACCATCGCGCACAACACCGCGGTCCGTAATGGCGGCGGAGTCGCCAACGGACGCAACAGCCTCCTCGACCGTCCCGGCACGATGACGATGAAGGGCGGCGCGCTGCTCGGCAACCGGGCACACAACGACAACGGCGGTGGCCTGGAGAACGTCCGGAGCACCGCGTCCCTGGACTCCGTAACGGTCAGCGGCAACACCGCGCTTCACGGTGGCGGCATCAACCAGTTCGGCGCCACCCTGCACCTCACGTCGACCACCGTCAGGAACAACATCGCCGTGTCGGGCGCGGGCCTTTCGAACGAGTTCAGCACAGCCACGCTGACCCGCAGCCTGGTCACCCGCAACACCGCGATCACCGCCGGTGGCGGTGTCTTCAGCGGGACCTCCGCTCAGGTCACCCTCACGGGCAGCGCAGTCGTCCGCAACACCCCGGACAACTGCAGCCCCGAAGGCAGCGTCCCGGGGTGCGCCAACCCCGCCGACGGCGTGACACCGACAGCCTCGAACCCGTCCCCGCCTGCCGGGAGCAACGCTGCCCGGAACAGTTCTGCCCGGAACAGTTCTGCCGGGAACAGTGCTGACCGGAACAGTTCCGCCGAGCCCGGCAAGGCCCCCGAGTGACCCGTCCGGCACCCGTCGCGGCCCGCGCCCCTGAGCGATGCCCGATGTCACCGGGGCGCGGCGCCGTTCGGCTGCGAACCTCAGCCGTCGGCCGGCGCGACTCCGACCGGGCAGCTCACGCCCGTCCCCCCGATCCCGCAGTACCCGTTCGGGTTCTTGTCCAGGTACTGCTGGTGATACGGCTCGGCCGGATGGAACGGGCGGCCCTCCGCCGGGAGGATCTCCGTGGTGATCGCGGAGTGGTTCGCCTTCGTCAGCACCTGCTGGTAGGCGTCGCGGGAGGCCTCGGCGGCGGACTGCTGCTCGGGCGAGTGCGTGTAGATCGCCGAGCGGTACTGGGTGCCGACGTCGTTGCCCTGGCGGAAGCCCTGGGTCGGGTCGTGGGACTCCCAGAAGAGCTTCAGCAGCTCCGCGTAGGAGACGACCGCCGGGTCGAAGACCACCCGGACCGCCTCGGTGTGCCCGGTGAGGCCACTGCACACCTCTTCGTACGCCGGGTTCGGGGTGGACCCGCCCTGGTAGCCGACGAGCGTGGTCCAGACGCCGGGGGTCTGCCAGAACTTCCGCTCGGCTCCCCAGAAGCAGCCCAGCCCGAAGTCGGCGACCTCCAGGCCGTCCGGGTACGGGCCGAGCAGCGGGTTGCCGAGGACGGTGTGGCGGTCCGGCACCGTGAACTCGGGGGTGTCACGGCCGCGCAGGGCCTCCTCCGGGGTGGGGAGCTGGGGCCGGTGGCTGTGCAGGAACATGAGGGTCCTCTCGGCGTGATGTCCGTAGCGGACAACGTATGCGGGGGCCCGGGGATTCCTGGCCGGCTGCCGCGGGCCGTCACCGCTCCGTAAGCCGTCGGCCGTCGCCCGTCGGCGTCACCGGCCGAGGCTCCACCGGGGCGGGAGCCCGCACCGGCCGACGGCCCATCGGTGCAGCCGTCCGTCGACGGGTCACCGGCCGAGGCTCCATCGGGCAGGAGCCCGCACCGGCCGAGGTTCCCTCGCGGCGGGAGCCCGCACCGGCCGATGTCCCGTCGGTGCGGAGGCTCCCCGCCCGTCAGCGCGGCAGCGTCGCCGGGGTGCCGCCCGACTGCTCCCAGCCGCCCACCGCCAGCGCCCGGTACGCCGTGTACTCCGCCGCGGGGTCGGGGGAGTAGGACCAGGGCACCGCGCCCACATGCCCGTCCACGTGCCGCAGCTGCTCCATCGCCTCGGCGTAGCGCTCCGCCCGGACCAGGAACCAGACCAGCAGATGGCGGACGTGCGGCAGGACGGGGTGGTCCGAGGGCGCCGAGCGGGTGGCGAACAGGGCGCCCTGGACGGCCCGGGTCACCACGGCGCTCTGGTACAGGCCGCGGACCACGTTCACCTCGGGCAGGTGCTCGAAGACGGCGAACAGCGGCAGCGCCGGCAGCAGGCTCTTCTCCGGGGCCGAGGCCGCGGCCCGGTGCGTGAACGCGTCGGCCAGCTCCTTCGAACCGTGCCACTTCTCGCACCAGTAGTGGAGGGCGGCCAGATGCGCGCCCATGTGATGCGGCGCGCGCGTGGTGATGGTGCTCCACAGCTCCTCGACGTCGGCCTCCCGGTAGCCGAGCCCGCGGGCCACCGCGAGCTGGACGATGTACGGGGTCGGGTCGCCGGGGGCCAGCAGCGCCGCGTCCTCGGCCACGGACCGCGCCTCCTCCAGGATGATCCGGTACTCGTCCGACCCGGCGCCGCCCGAGGACTGGCGCGCCTGCCGGACCAGGAACTCGGCGTGCACCACCGCGCCGCCCGCCTCCTTCGGGGACTCGGTGCGCCAGGTCCGCAGCCACCGGCCGCCCTCGCCGGGCAGCTCGGCCAGCTCCACGGCCGCCGCTCCGGCCAGGGTCTGGACCCGCTGCCAGCGCAGCTCCCAGTCGTCCGTCACGGCGAGCAACTGCGCGGCGGGGCGCCACTCCTGGGTCCGCCGGATCTCCGCCAGCACCTCGGCCAGCTCCCGGTCCGGTCCCGGCAGCCGGATGTCGAGCTGCTCGGGGCTGACGAAGCCGTACTGCCGGGGGTCGAGGGCGGTGCCATG
The DNA here is from genome assembly GCF_040296705.1 of Streptomyces sp. NPDC002055. Lineage (NCBI taxonomy): Bacteria > Bacillati > Actinomycetota > Actinomycetes > Kitasatosporales > Streptomycetaceae > Streptomyces > Streptomyces sp. NPDC002055. Next base: position 7,361 of record NZ_JBEOXS010000066.1, on the reverse strand, counting down.
GGCGTGGAACGCCTGACGTCCGTCGCGCCTGCGCCGCAGGGCCGGGATCAGAACACCGCCGATCATGGTCAGGCCCAGCAGGATGATCAGAATCTCCATGAGGTGTCCAGGTGTCCTCTGCCGTGTCGTCTCGTGCGTTGCGTCTCGTGCCGTGTCGTCGTCTCGGATGCCGAGCACCAGTGTGGCCCGGACCGCCGCGGGCCCGTTCGTACGGTCCCGGGGCGTCGTGTCCGCCGGTCCCGGGCCGTCGCGTCCGCCCCGGCCACGGACCGGAGCCGCCGTCCCGGCCACGGACCGGAGCCGCCGCCTCCATCGCGCACCGTGCTCCCGGGGCCGCCGCCCGTGCCCGGACGTCCGGAGCCCGTCCCCAGAAGTACTGTCGGACGAGCCCAGGAGTTCCCGGTCCGCGCGTACTACTCTCGGGCCTCATGAGTGACGAGCACCAGCAGCACGCACACCAGAGCTTCGAGACCCGCGCCATCCATGCGGGCAACACGGCGGATCCGCTCACCGGCGCGGTCGTGCCGCCGATCTACCAAGTGTCCACCTACAAGCAGGACGGGGTCGGCGGGCTGCGGGGCGGCTACGAGTACAGCCGTTCCGCCAACCCGACCCGTACCGCGCTCGAGGAGAACCTCGCCGCGCTGGAGAGCGGACGGCGCGGGCTGGCCTTCGCCTCGGGGCTCGCCGCCGAGGACTGCCTGCTGCGCGCGCTCCTGGTGCCGGGCGACCACGTGGTCATCCCGAACGACGCCTACGGCGGAACGTTCCGGCTCTTCGCGAAGGTCGCGGAGCGGTGGGGCGTCGCATGGTCGGTGGCGGACACCTCCGACCCGGCGTCCGTCCGGGCCGCGGTCACGCCTCGCACGAAGCTCATCTGGGTCGAGACGCCCAGCAACCCGCTCCTCGGCATCACCGACATCGCCGCTGTTTCAGAGGTGGCGCGCGCCGCCGGGGCACGGCTCGTCGTCGACAACACCTTCGCCAGCCCGTACCTCCAGCAGCCGCTCGCGCTCGGTGCGGACATCGTCGTGCACTCCATGACCAAGTACATGGGCGGGCACTCCGACGTGGTCGGCGGCGCCCTGGTGGTGAACGACGACGCACTCGGCGAGGAGCTCGCCTTCCACCAGAACGCGATGGGCGCCGTCGCCGGCCCCTTCGACTCCTGGCTGGTGCTGCGCGGGATCAAGACCCTCGCGGTCCGGATGGACCGGCACAACCTGAACGCCGGCCGCATCGCGGAGATGCTGGTCTCCCACCCCAAGGTGACCCAGGTCTACTACCCGGGGCTGCCGGACCACCCCGGTCACGAGGTCGCCGCGAAGCAGATGCGCGGCTTCGGCGGCATGGTGTCGTTCCGGGTCGAGGGCGGCGAGGAGGCGGCGGTCGAGGTCTGCAACCGGGCCCGGCTGTTCACCCTCGGCGAGTCCCTGGGCGGCGTGGAGTCGCTGATCGAGCACCCGGGCCGGATGACGCACGCCTCGGTGGCGGGCTCCGCGCTGGAGGTGCCGGCGGACCTGGTGCGGCTGTCGGTCGGCATCGAGGCGGTCGACGACCAGCTGGCGGACCTGACCCGCGCGCTGGGCTGACTCCCGCTGGGCCGACCCCCGCTGGATTCCGCACTCCGCGGGACACGGCCGGGTCCGGCTCCGGAGAACTGAGAGCGGGCTCGTGCGTACAGCGCACGGGCCCGCTCGCCGTATCGGGGGCGGGTCGGATCACTGCCCCGGTGGCGGATCACCGTCCTCGGGTGGGGTCACCGTCCTCGGGTGGGGTCACCGTCCTTGGGTCGGATCACCGCCCTTGGGGTGGATCGCTGTCCTCGGGCCGGGTCACCGTCCTCGGGCCGGGCCACTGCCCTCGGGCCATTCCCCTCGGGCCACTCCCCTCGGGCCGGTTGCCCGTCGGCGACCCAGGCCCTCCAATGGGCTGCCGGCCCTCCAACGGACGGACCTACCAGCCGTCCAGCGGCGGTGTGGTGTCGGCCGGCGGTATGAGCCATGGCTGTGCCATGGCCGCCCACACCGCGAAGGCGAGGGCCGCCGCCAACAGCAGGGCCCACCCGGCGGTCCGTACCGCGCGGTGCCGGCCGTGGATGCGCTGTCCGCGCTGGACGGCCCGGGCCGCGAGGTCCGGTGGCACGGCGGGATGAGGCCCTTCGAGCATCCGGCGGACCTCGTCCTCCTTGCGGTCGGGAAGACTCATCGCGCCGACGCCCCCGGGGGCGCGCCGCCGTCGGGGTGCCGGTCCGCCGCGGCCACCGATCCTGCCGTCCCGCCGGGCGGTCCGGACCCCGGTGACCGGGCTCCGAGCGGCGTGGCACCCCGAGGCGCGGCATCCCGAGGTGCGGCACCCGGTGGCACGGTCGCGTGCAGTGCTGGACCTGGCGCTGCCGGACCGGGCGGTGCCGGACCGGGCGGGGCGGATCCGCCGGGTGAGGCGGCGCGGCTGCGCAGGGCGGTCATCGAACGCAGGCAGATGGCACGGACCCGTTCGACGGGGAGACCGAGCCGGGCGGCGGTCTGCTCCTCGGGCACACCCTCGTAGAGCCGCAGCACCAGGACCAGGCGTTCCCGCGGGGTGAGCCCGCCGAGCACGCCGCCGTGGGCCCGTCGGTGGTGCCAGGCGCCATGGGCGAAGCGGCCGATGAGCTCCTGCCGCGTGCGGTCGTACGGATCCTCGCCGTGCAGCCGGTCCCACCCCGCGTAGGTGCGCGCCAGCGCGGCCGTCAGCAGGCGCTCGGCGGCGTCCCGGTCGCCGGTGAGCAGGACGGCGGCATGCAGCAGCCGGCCGGCCGCACCCGCGACGAACGCCTCGAATTCCCGGGCCCGGCGGCGCTCCTGTGCTGCTCGCCGCTCTCGCACCGCGCCTCCTGAGCCTCCATGGGACGGCAGCGGGTGCGCGCGGTCAAGAGGCGGGTCAAGAGGTGGGGGCCTCCGGGTCGGCGGGCGGCAGATGAGCCGCGGCCTGCCGGGCGGAGAGCGAACCGTTGAAGCGGGTGAGCAGGGTGCAGAAGATCTCCCGCTCCTCCTCGGTCCAGCCCTCCGTGACCAGGGCCATCAGCTGCCGTCGCGAGGAGCGGACCTCGTCCAGCCGGGCCTTGCCGCGCGGCGAGAGCTGGAGGACGACGGCCCGGCCGTCCTCGGGGTGCGACGTGCGCTTGACCAGGCCGGTGTCCACGAGCGGCGCGACCTGCCGGGTCACCGTCGAGGAGTCGATGCCCATCCCCGCGGCGAGCGCCTTGACCCCCATCGGACCCTCCCGGTCCAGGCGGTTGAGCAGCAGGTAGGCGGCACGGTCCATGGAATTGCGGACCTGTCCGACGCCGCCGAGCCTGGTCTGCTCCGCGCGCCGTGCGAACACGGCGACCTGGTGCTGCAGCGCTTCGAGGAGACCGCTGTCCGCAGGCCCCTCCTGGCCGGAGGGCGGCGGAGCAGTCGTCATGTCCGGAGTCGTCGGCATGGCCTGGGCTCACTTCGTGGGAATCGGGCTGTGGATGCGCACAGGGTACGCGGCCGGGGCCCGGGCCGGAGCAGCACGGGACAAACCGGTGGACGGGTCCTCCAGCGGCCGGGGCCGACCGGAACTGCGAAACTTGGCCACATGGCTGAAAACCATGGGGTGGGTGCCCGCCCGGAGCCCCTCGATCTGTCCGATATCACGGTCGACGAGGTGCGTGCGGCGCACAAGATGCTGGCCGGGGTGTCCCGGGTGACCGCCATGGAGGGCAGCCGGCATCTCAGCCAGCTGGTGGGGGACCCGGTCCACCTGAAGTGCGAGAACCTCCAGCGGACCGGCTCCTTCAAGGTACGCGGTGCGTATGTGCGGATCGCCGGGCTCAGCGCCGAGGAGCGGGCGGCGGGCGTGGTGGCGGCCAGCGCCGGGAACCACGCGCAGGGCGTCGCCCTCGCCGCCTCCCTGCTGGGCGTGCGCTCGACGGTCTTCATGCCGGTGGGTGCGCCGCTGCCGAAGATCGCGGCGACCTGCGAGTACGGCGCCGACGTGCGGATGCACGGCCATGTCGTCGACGAGACGCTGGAGGCGGCGCAGGAGCACGCCCGGGCGACCGGCGCGGTCTTCATCCACCCGTTCGACCACCGGGACGTAGTGGCGGGTCAGGGGACGGTCGGCCTGGAGATCCTGGAACAGTGCCCCGAGGTCCGGACGATCGTCGTCGGCATCGGCGGCGGCGGGCTGGCGGCCGGGATCGCGGTGGCCGTGAAGGCGCTGCGGCCGGACGTGCGGCTGGTGGGTGTGCAGGCGGAGGGGGCCGCCGCCTACCCGCCCTCGCTGGCGGCGGGGCGCCCGGTGTCGCTGGAGACCATGGTGACCATGGCCGACGGCATCAAGGTCGGACGCCCGGGGGACGTGCCGTTCAAAATCGTTGGCGATCTCGTGGACGAGGTCCGTACGGTCTCCGAGGACGAGCTCTCCGGCGCGCTGCTGCTCTGCCTGGAGCGGGCGAAGCTCGTGGTGGAGCCGGCCGGGGCGAGCCCGGTGGCGGCGCTGCTCTCGCAGCCCGACTCCTTCGACGGGCCGGTGGTCGGGGTGCTGTCCGGCGGGAACGTCGATCCGTTGCTGCTCCAGCGCATCCTGCGGCACGGCATGGCGGCGGCGGGCCGGTACCTGTCCCTGCGGCTGCGGCTGACGGACCGCCCGGGGGCGCTGGCCACCCTGCTCGGGGTGCTGTCCCAGGGGGACGTCAACGTGCTCGACGTGAGCCACGTCCGGACCGATCCGCGGCTGCGGCTGACGGAGGCCGAGGTGGAACTGCAGCTGGAGACGAGGGGGCCCGAGCACTGTGTCGAGGTACGGGCCGCGCTGCGCAAGGCGGGCTACATCGTGATGACGTGACGCTGCGCAAGGCGGGCTGCAGCGCCCTGGCCGGTCACGACCGGCTTTGACCAGCTGTGACCTGTCAGGCCAGAGCCGTGACCGGCTGTGCCGCCGGGGCCTGACGCGGCCGCGGGGAGGCACGCGCGCGGAGGAGCGCAGCCGGGGAGGAAGCACAGCCGCGGAGGAAGCGCGGACGCGAAGGAAGCACGACGCAGGACGGTAAATCCCTTGACGCGATATATCGCGACTGTTGTACAGTCGGGCCCCTTGATGTGTGATCCGGCTTTCGCATCGGACAGAACCGGCAAACGTAACGGTGCCGCCGTCGTCTCCGATGTCCCTGATCCCCGCGCAACCCAAGCTGAACAACCCAAGACTGTGGGAGAACTTCATGCCAGGTGCCATTTACGCCGAGGGGCTGGTCAAGACCTTCGGCGAAGTGAGGGCTCTGGACGGCGTCGACCTCGATGTCCCCGAGGGCACCGTGCTGGGCCTGCTCGGCCCGAACGGGGCGGGCAAGACGACCGCCGTGCGCGTGCTCACCACCCTGCTGCGGCCCGACAGCGGAAAGGCGGTCGTGGCCGGGGTGGACGTCCTCAAGCACCCCAACGACGTCCGCCGCTCGATAGGCCTCTCCGGCCAGTTCGCCGCCGTCGACGAGTACCTCACGGGCCGTGAGAACCTCCAGATGGTCGGCAGGCTCTACCAGCTGTCCGCGCGCGCCGCGAAGGCCCGCGCGAGCGAGCTGCTCGAACGCTTCAACCTCGCCGAGGCCGGCGACCGCCCCGCCAAGACGTACTCCGGCGGCATGCGGCGCCGGCTCGACCTCGCGGCCGCGCTGGTCATCAGTCCGCCGGTGATGTTCATGGACGAGCCGACCACCGGACTCGACCCGCGCAACCGCCAGGCCCTGTGGGAGGTCATCCAGGAGCTGGTGGCCGGTGGCACGACCCTGCTGCTGACCACCCAGTACCTGGAGGAGGCCGACCACCTCGCCCACGACATCTGCGTGGTCGACCACGGCAAGGTCATCGCGCGCGGCACGTCCGACCAGCTCAAGGCCCGGACCGGCGGTGAGCGGGTGGAGATCGTCGCCCATCGCCGGGACCAGCTCCGGGACGCGGCCGAGATCCTCGGCGGCTTCGGCAAGGGCGAGGTCGGCGTGGAGGAGCACACCCGCAAGGTCACCGTCCCGGTCGCCGGCGGCGCGAAGCTCCTCGCGGAGGTCATCCGCGAGTTCGACGCCCGGGGCGTCGAGATCGACGACGTCGGTCTGCGCAGGCCGACCCTCGACGACGTGTTCATCTCCCTGACCGGCCACGCGGCCGAGGACCGGGACGCCGGGCAGGACCGCGACGCCGCGCAGGGCGGGGACGGCGGCTCGCCGGACGGAACCGGCGGGTCCGGTGGGGCCCCGTCGCCCACCACCCAGCCGTCCACGGCCCAGGCCTCCGCAACCCAGGCCTCCGCAACCCGGTCGTCCACCCCGCAGTCGCCCACATCCCAGCCGTCCACCGCGCGGCAGACCTCGACGCAACAGGAGGCACACCAGTGAGCGCCGTCACCGACACGGCTCCCCGCGCCACGGCGCCGCAGCCCGGCGGGGCCATCGGCCAGTCCGTCCGGGACTCGCTGGTGGTGGCGAAGCGGAACCTGATCCGCATGGCCCGGATCCCGGAAGTGGTCATCTTCGGGCTCATCCAGCCGATCATGTTCGTGGTGCTGTTCAGCTATGTCTTCGGCGGATCCATCGCGATCGCCGGCACGGTTTCACCCGAGGAGTACCGCGCCTTCCTCATGGCCGGGATCTTCGCCCAGACCGTCACCTTCGCCACCGCCGGTTCGGGTGCGGGCATCGCGGACGACATGCAGAAGGGCCTCATCGACCGGTTCCGGTCGCTGCCCATGGCGCGGGGCGCCGTACTGACCGGCCGGACGCTGGCCGACCTCGTGCAGACCGCGCTCACCCTGGTGGTGCTGGCGATCGTCGCGCTCATCGTCGGATGGCGGATCGAGGACGGCATCCTCGGCGCGCTCGCCGGCTTCGGCCTGCTGCTCCTGCTCGGCTACGCCTTCTCCTGGATCGGCGCCCTGATCGGCCTGGTCGTGCGGACCCCGGAGGCAGCGACGTCGGGCGGTCTGATCTGGCTGTTTCCGCTGACGTTCATCTCGAACGCCTTCGTGCCCTCCGAGAACATGCCGGGCTTCCTGCGGCACGTCGCCGAGTGGAACCCGTTCAGCGCCACGGTGCAGGCCTGCCGCGAGCTCTTCGGCAACCTCCCGGCGGGCTACCACGCGGCGGACGCCTGGCCGATGCAGCACCCGGTGATCGCGTCGGCACTCTGGTCGGTCCTGATCATCGTGGTGTTCCGGACCCTGGCCGTCCGGAAGTACCGCTCTGCCACGGCCTGACGCGGTTCGGTGGCGGTCGGGACCGGCCGCCACCGGCCCGGATGCACGGCCCCGGCCCGCCGCCGTTCAGGCGATGGCGGAGGCCGGAATCGACATGTCCGCCGAGACGC
>NZ_JBEOXS010000065.1:0-38038 GCF_040296705.1 Streptomyces sp. NPDC002055 | reverse complement strand
AGCCGCACTCACCGCGACCCCGATCTCACGGTGCCGCACTCACGATGATGCCTTGGCCCACTGACAACGGCCCGAAACCCCCCACCGGCACCGGCAGGCGCACCATGGGCCTGGGGCCCCGGCACGTATCCCATCGCGGGACCGGCACCCGCTCCGGCCACCGCCCCGCCCGCGGCGACGCCGCGCTCCAGCCGCTCCAGCCGGGCCTGCACCGAACGGACGTCGTCGAAGGCCGCGGGCAGCAGCAGCCGCGCGCAGATCAACTCGAGCTGCAGCCGCGGCGACGTGGCGCCGCGCATCTCGGTGAGGCCCTCGTTGACCAGGTCGGCGGCCCGGCTGAGCTCGGCCGGGCCGAAGACGGAGGCCTGGGCCTGCATCCGCTCCACGACATCGGCCGGGGCGTCGATCAGGCCCTTCTCCGCGGCATCCGGAACCGCCGCGAGGATCACCAGGTCACGCAGGCGTTCCAGCAGGTCGGCGACGAAGCGCCGGGGGTCGTTGCCGCCCTCGATGACCCGGTCCACGACCTCGAACGCGGCACTGCCGTCGCCCGCGGCGAACGCGTCCACCACGCTGTCCAGCAGTGAACCGTCGGTGTAGCCGAGGAGGGAGGTGGCCATGGCATACGTCACACCCTCCTCACCCGCACCGGCGAGGAGCTGGTCCATCACGGACATCGAGTCCCGGACGGAACCCGCGCCCGCGCGCACGACGAGCGGGAGTACACCGTCGTCCACCGGGATCCGCTCCCGCCCGCACACCTCGCCGAGGTAGTCGCGCAGGGTGCCGGGCGGCACGAGCCGGAACGGGTAGTGGTGGGTCCGCGAACGGATCGTGCCGATGACCTTCTCCGGCTCGGTCGTCGCGAAGATGAACTTCAGGTGCTCCGGCGGCTCCTCGACCACCTTCAGCAGGGCGTTGAACCCCGCCGAGGTGACCATGTGCGCCTCATCGATGATGTAGATCTTGTACCGGCTCGACGCCGGCCCGAAGAAGGCCTTCTCGCGCAGCTCCCGGGCGTCGTCCACACCACCGTGGGAGGCGGCGTCGATCTCGATGACGTCGATCGAACCCGGCCCGTTCCGCGCCAGGTCCTGACAGGACTGGCACTCACCGCAGGGCGTCGGGGTGGGCCCCTGCACGCAGTTCAGACAGCGGGCGAGGATGCGGGCGCTGGTCGTCTTGCCGCAGCCGCGCGGACCACTGAACAGATACGCGTGGTTGACCCGGTTGTTCCGCAGCGCCTGCTGCAACGGATCGGTGACATGCTCCTGCCCGATGACCTCGGCGAAGGACTCGGGGCGGTAACGGCGGTAGAGCGCGAGGGACGACACGCATACGACGATATCGGCCCGCACCGACAACGAGCCGCCCCCGCCGACCACGGGCAGCCGGCCCGGGCCCACCACAGCCCGTCGTACTCCCCTGAACTCCACCGGAGGCAGCTGCGAGGGGCCGCGAAACGGACGCGCCCGGAACGGAATCGGAACGGAGCCGGCGAAGCGGCCGTCCCCGGAACGGAGCCGCGCCTACCGGAACGACAGCCCGGAACGACAGCCAAGGCACTCACGGAACGACGGTCGGGTCCCGGCGGATGGACGGTCGCGTCCCGGCGGAACGACCGCCCGGCGATCGCGGAACGGCGGCCGGGGGCGCTCGCCGTACCGCAGCCAGGGCCTCGCGGAACGACCGCCAGGGCGTGCGCGGGACCACGGCCGGAGCGGCCCCGGACTCGGAGCGCCTCGGGCGGAGCCCGGGCAGCAAAGGGCCCCCCACGCACCCGCCAGAGCTCACTTACCCTTGCTGCCTTCCGGCCCTGGGGGAGTTCGGTGAGATAGCGCCGCGTGGGGGGCTGCGCCCCACCCTAGCGGATCGGACCGGGTGGGAACGAGTTCGCGAGCACTCCTCCGCGTCTTGTATTGTTTGCCGCGGAGGATTCGCCTAGAGGCCTAGGGCGCACGCTTGGAAAGCGTGTTGGGGGCAACCCCTCACGAGTTCGAATCTCGTATCCTCCGCCAGTGCCTCACCGGGCACGATGTCGAAGGGCCCCACCGCTTGCGGTGGGGCCCTTCGACGTTCCTCAGCTCCCGTTGTCCTGGTCATGGTCCACAAGGGCTGCTTCCGGGGCTCCCCGGATCGCTGTCCCGATCTTCTGGGCCACCTCCTTGAGCAGGTGGTCCGGCACGTGGAGGTACCGGGCTCGCATCCTCGCGGCACCGCCCGGCTCCCACCCCATGATCTGGTCGATGACCCGGTCCGGGACGCCCAGCATCAGCACGGTTCCCGCGGTGTGACGTGCGTCATGAAGCCGGCCATCCCGCACCGCAGCGTCTTCGAGCAGGTGCTTCCTGTCGTGATAGTCCGTGTTCGGGCTGAGCGGCCCGCCCAGCGGCTTGGTGAACACGTAGGCGGACTCCACCCACAGGTTCCCGGCCACCTCGCGCTCCCGGGCCTGCGCCTCCATGGGGGAGCGGAGCATCAGGGCTCAACCTCCGTCTCGTCCTCTTCCATCCGGGGAGGCTCGCCAACGCGGCCGCGCTCTTCGCGGCGTGGCGCGCTGCACCGCTTCCCCCAGAGCCGTACGGGCCGTCCGGTGAGCCTGGTGTGCAGCGCCCGCCTTGCTGCCGGCGCTCTGCATCCGGCGGTAGCGGCTCTCCGGATGTTCGGGCTCCAGGCGATCGATGCGGTGACGGCCGATACCCGGCACCAGGTGCACCCGGACCGGCACCTCATGGCCGGCGTACGTGTTCTCGCTCACGACCGGCTTGGCAATGTTCTCGACCCAGCGCTCAAGCCACCTTGAGACTGCAGGGAGTTCAGCGCGTCCTGCTGCTCGGTGGTGGCGTTGCGGACCTCGGCCGGCACCTGCTGACTGCCGTAACGGCCGCCTGAAGTGCAGCCATGGGCTTCGCCAAGAGGCCCCGCATGAGGAGATACGACTTGCAGGGCCCGGCGGGCGCCTCGAATCGAGTTCACGATCCCCCTCGACAAGCTGGGGCGATTCAACGAACTGACCCTCAAGAGGATATGGATTCCCATGCACGAAAGCGGGTGAGTGAGTGATCAGCAATGAGCAGGAGTTCGATGCCGTGGTCACGAGCGTCAGCATGGTTGGCGTCATGGTGGAGACCGGTGGCGAGAAGGGTTTCATCGACCAGACGAAACATCCTTCCTGGTGGTCGTCCGACGTGGAATCTCCGCAGGTCGGAGACCTGCTTCACGTGGTCGTCCTGGACGATTCCAGGACACCTCCCCGCCTGAGCGCGCTGACGAAGGACATCGAGATTGCACGCCAGATTCGAGGCCAGGAGAGTTGACGCCCAGATTGACCGCCTCGCTCCGTGAGCGCCATCCACCATTCGCAATCCCCTCCAGTGGTACGGACCGGACGCCGGCAAGTGAGGCCCGTGGGCCGAGTTCCGGTCGCGTGTGGAGTCGGCCGGGACCGCCGCCGGGGTCCGCGGAGGCCCCCGCCGCCCCGGTCACATATTCCGTACCCGCGGCGCATCCCCTGTGGGATATTCCCGCCGTGGCAGACATCAAGATCACCGCGCTCGACGAGCGCCCGTCGCTGATCGGCCGGCTCTACGAGATCGCCGAGAGCTGGCCGGCGTTCATACCGCAGGACCAGGTCGCCGGCGCCCTGCTGTACCGGGTGCCCGAGGACTTCCCGCAGTACTGCGTCGTCGCGACGGACGGCGACCGCGTGGTGGCGCGGGGCCTCAGCGTGCCGTTCAGCAGCGCGCTCGCGGGCCGCGAGGAGATGCCGGACCAGGGGTGGGACCGCGTCCTGGGGTGGGCGTTCACCGACCGGCGCCGCGGGAACTCCCCGACGACGGCGAGCGCGCTCGAAATCACGGTGGACACCGGGTATCTCGGCCGCGGGCTGTCCTCCCGCATGCTGTCCGCGATGCGCGCCGCGGTCGGTCGGCAGGGCCATGACGTGCTGCTGGCACCGGTCCGTCCGACGGCCAAGCATCTGCAACCGCACGTCCCCATGGCGGAGTACATCCGTCAACAGCGCAACGACGGTCTGCCGAGCGACCCTTGGCTGCGGGTGCACGTCCGGGCCGGGGGCACCGTCGAGAAGGTCGCTCCGGCGTCGATGACGGTCAGCGGATCCCTGTCCCAGTGGCGGGCGTGGACCGGCCTGCCCTTCGATCGCGACGGCGCCGTCGAGGTGCCGGGCGCCCTTGCCACCGTGCACTGCGACACCGCGCAGGACCACGCGGTCTACACCGAACCCAATGTCTGGGTCCGCCACGGCGGCCGCCCCCGCCACGGCAGCCGCCCCCGGGTCGGCTGAGGCCCGCGGCACGGCCCGAGCCCGGGTGCGGACGCGGACGCGGACACAGGTCACGGACGCAGCGGGCCGGGGCCCGGACCGCGCGTACGGTCCGGGCCCCGGCCCGCTGCGATTCCGTCCCCGTCCGGCGCCGCGGTGCGCTGCCGCAGCCGGCTTTCGTCACCGGTTCCGCGCAGGGGTCATCGGTTCCGCTCCGCACCGGTTCCGCGCAGGCGTCATCGGTTCCGCTCCGCCGGTGCCCCGCGGGCCCGGCAGGCAGGCTGCCGACCGCCGGGGCGCTGCCGCGGCCGCCTCGCCGGGCCGGACGCCCCGGCGAGGCGCGATGCCGTCAACAGCCCTCGGAGACGGGTGGGTTCACGGGAAGGGTGCTGTCAGGGCCGGCTGTCAGGGCTGGGGCGGCCGGTCCTGCCCCTGGTCCCCGCCGAGCTGGTCCTTGAGCTTGTCCTGACCGGTGTCGACCTGGCGACGGTGCTTGCCCTGCGTCCGGTCGTCGACCATGTCGCCCGATTTGTCGACGCCCTTGCTCGCCTGGTCCTCGTGCCCCTTCAGCATGTTCTTGAGCTTGTCCATCATGGACATGTTCGTCCTCCTCGCCGCTACGCCCCACCCCACCGGCCCCCTCCTCTCCAGGGTCACCGCATGCCGCGCGGTTCGCATCCGCGTACGTCGCTCATGCGGGCCGACCTGCGACGGAGAGGACACGGATGCCCCGGCCGGTCGCCCGCGGCGCACTCCCCGGGCCACGGCCGCCGGGCCCGTCCGGCGTCGAAATTCCGGTGCGGACGGCCGCGGCGTCTGCCAGCCTCGCCGGGTGTCCCGTTGCGCATCCCCCCGGCCGTCCCAGTTCGAAACCCTCATCGCCGAAGGCGCAGCCGTCCCCACGGAGGGCTGGGACTTCTCCTGGTTCACCGGGCGCGCGACCGAGCAGCGTCCGTCGTGGGCCTATGCGCGGCTGCTCGCGGACCGGGCGGCGACGGCCGCGGCGGTGCTGGACATCCAGACCGGCGGCGGCGAGGTCCTGGCCTCGGTCCCGGTCGCCCCACCGGTGGTGGCCGCGACGGAATCGTGGCCACCGAACGTGGACATCGCCCGGCGCCATCTGGCCCGGTTCGGCGCGACGGTCGCGGAGGTGGACGACCGGGCCGGCCTTCCGTTCCCGTCGGACCACTTCGACCTGGTCGTCAGCCGGCATCCGGTGGTGACCCGCTGGGACGACATCCGCCGGGTCCTGCGGCCGGACGGCACCTACCTGTCCCAGCAGGTGGGCTCCGGGTCGGTGCGCGAGCTGACCGAGTTCATGATGGGGCCGCAGCCGGCTTCGGCCCACCCCTCGCCGGGACCGCTCGCGACCACCGCCGGCGCCACCCCGTTCGCGGCGGCGAGCACCGCGGAAGCGGCGGGACTGGAGGTCGTCGACCTGCGCCAGGAGGCACTGCGGATGGAGTTCCACGACATCGCGGCGGTGGTCCACTTCCTCCGCAAGGTGATCTGGATCGTCCCCGGCTTCACGGTCGACACCTACCGTGACCGCCTGGCGGAACTCCACGACTTCATGGAACGCCACGGCCCGTTCGTGGCCTACTCACAGCGCTTCCTCATCGAAGCGCGGAAGAGCTGAAGAGACAGAGCGGTTCCACAGGCGCCGGCGCAAAGCAAGCACGGCCGACGAGGCACTCCTCCGCGCGTCTCGCGACCGATCCGGCGGCCCTCGCGCACTGTGAGCTCCATGGCTCTTCGAGAGCCCTCGGACTGCCGGCCTGGCAGCCGCAGCGCCGGGGCGCCCCGGCTGCCAGGCCGACCTCCTGCCTCGAAACGAGCCCTCTTCTACCGGTGTCGGTTTCGCCCGGTCAGTCCGCTGTGGGCCGCCAGTCCCGGGCCGACCGTACCGAGGCGCGGGCTCCCCAGACCGTGAGCACGATGGCACCGCACAGGGCAGCCAGGGTGGTCGGTGCGAGAGAGGCGAGTGATACCACCGTGGGCCGGTCGATCTGGATGGGTGTGGCAAGCCAGATCGCGGTAAGGGTGCCGACCCCCACCGCCAGCAGGGCAGGCAGCAGGAGCGACCACAGGGCCGTGGTCCTGTACACCGCTTGCCGTCCGGTCAGCACGCCGAGAGGGGCGAGCTCACGCCCGTACCGGACGAACTCCGCCATGGCCCCCAGCCCCGCCGCCAGGACAACCACGAACATCCCGGTGGACGCCAGCAGGCGGATCCAGCGTGTGGCTGCCTCAAGACCGCCGACAGCCCCGAGATGGAAGCCGCCCACCGACGTGACGTTCGCCTCCGGTCCCAGATGCCGGTACGCCAGTTGCTTCAGCTGCCCGAGCGGCAGGTCGTGGTGTTGTCCCGCAGCGTTGACGAGCACCAGAGTCACGGAGACCTCATCAGTCGTCCGCCAGCCCGCCGTCTTGCCCTTCTGCGCCTGGACCGACGCGGTGTCGTAGGTGCTCCATGACAGCAGCTCCTGCAGTCGCGAATCGGGCGCCCCACCCGGAATGGACACCGGCGTGGACTTGCACGGCGTCCTCAGCGCCTTGAGTGCATCGCACGAACCGATCAGGCGGGCTGCGCTCTCCACGGAGTCGTCATCGGTCGCCACCCGTAACACCGCGCTCTCCACCCCGTCCGGAAGCGACTGCTCGAACGCGGCCAGCCGCCGGGTGGAGTGTGGATAGTCGACGGTGAGAACGCTGCTGCCGATCCTGTCCAGGGTGGTCAGGGCGCGCGCGGCGTTCTCGCCGTACACCCCACCCCACAACTGGGCCTGCGCGGCCAGTCCGATGGCCAGCGCCAGGGAGGCCACGAGACGGACCGTGGCCTGCGGATGTGCGGCCAGGCGGCGGCCCGCGATGAGGCTTCCGCTCGATCCGACACGACGTCCCAGCCCGGCCAGTCGTGCACCGAGGCCCCCGCAGAGCATGCCCACCGCGGCCGGCAGCGTGGCGAAGACCAGGGCAGTGCCGAGGACGTAGAACGGAAGCTTCATGTCGTCCGGCATGAGCTCGGTGCCGCGCACGGTCACCAGCAGGCCGGGCGCGAACGCGATCCCGCCGAGTCGGTACAGCCTGCCGCGGCGTACGGTCGGCCGGGCCCCGCTCCGCTGTACGCCGTCGGCTCTCGGCTGCAGGAGCACCACCACCGCGAGCAGGGCGCCCGGAGCGGCCAGCAGCGCACCGAGCAACCCTGGTAAGGCGGCGCTCGCATCCGGCCGGTGGAGCCGGAAGTCAACGATGGGGAGCGGCACTTCGGTCACCAGCGCGGGAGCGAGGGCGAGCGCGGCCAGGAAGGTGCCGACGAGTACCGGCACGGCGGCTTCACCGACGGCGAAGCATGCCCGCGCACGCGTACCGGCTCCCAGCACGGCGAGCAGCCGCGATCGCCGGTCCCGTGCCACCGCACCGACCCGTGCCGCCACGGTGACCAGGAGAACCACAGGCAGGAGAACCAGACCTGCCAGCGCGCCGTAGAAGTGTTCGGGGGGCGGCAGATTGGCGTCCTCGCCGAAGGGGGACGCGTTGGCCCCGCCGAAACCCCTCGCTCTGAACTCGGCACCGAGGTCGTCCGCGTCCCCGCCCGGGCGAGCGTAAGCCAGCAGCTCTGCCGGGGCTTGCAGGCCCTCTGCGCCGATTCGGCCGGCGGACTTTCCGTATCGGTCGCCGATGCGCTCCGCCGCACCGGCTTCCGCCAGCGCGGGCGAGAGCACAGCTTCCCCGGGCTCCGGCCAGCGGTCGAGGCCCGGCGGCAGCGGCGCATCGGCGCGCAGCGGCACCAGCCACACCACCTGGAAGGAGGTCGTCCCGACCATGTCCGTGACAGGCTGCGCCATCAGGTTCGCCTTACGGCCTCCTGCCACCCAGTCAATGGCCCGCTCCTGACTACGGTGCGCACGACCGTCGAACGAGCTGTGCGCGAGCGCGAGAACACCGAGCCCCGCGGCGAGCAGAAGGGCGGCGACAGCCAGCAACCAGGTCCGGATTCTTCCCGCCTCGGCTGCTACGGCCGCCCCCCGGCCGATGCGCAGCATCTGCGTCATGGCCCTCATGCCACTGCCTCGGTGAGCCGTCCGTCGGCGAGGCACACGATCCTGTCCGCGCGTGCCGCCACTGCCGCGTCATGAGTGACGACCAGCAGTCCGCAGCCGGTCTCCTCCGGAAGACCGAAGAGCAGATCCGAGACGGACTCCCGGTTCCGCTCGTCCAGCGCTCCAGTGGGCTCGTCGGCGAGCAGCAGCGACGGCTTATTGATCAATGCACGTGCCACAGCGGCCCGTTGCCGTTCACCGCCGGACAGCTGGGATGTGGAAACCCCATCGGCGGGAACTCCGAGCCGCGCGAGCAGCGATGCCGCCTGTTCGAACGCCGCCGGCCGACGGGCGCCGGACAACAACGCAGCCACCGCGACGTTCTCCACCGGAGTCAGCTCCGGCAACAACTCGCCGAACTGGAAGATCGTGCCGATGTGGTCACGCCGGTGCCTGGCGAGCTTGCGCGGCCGCATTCCGGTGACATCGGCGCCCGCAACCCTCACTTGCCCAGCCGTCGGCCGGCTGAGGCCCAGTACGCACATCAGCAGCGTGCTCTTGCCACTGCCGCTCGAGCCGGTCACCGCGACCGACTCTCCGCCTCTCACGGTCAGCTCCGCATCGTCGAGCAATAATCGCCCCGGCACTTCGACGCGAAGCCTCTCCACTTCGAGCATGTGTTCCCCGGAGAAGGAGCCCACCGCCGACCTGGCAAGATCTTCGGCTAACGGGCGTTGAGAGTCAGTCATCTGTCCCCACAGCTATATCTGCATGCCGGGGTGGAGGCACCAGGTGGGCACTCCGCCCTGGAAACCGGATAGTTGTCCGGAGAGGGTATGCGCGTTCGACATACGGCGCCGCCCTTCGGAACGGATTGCGGCCGACGGCCTCACGAGGACCCGGCTCGCGAACGCAGGCGTACCCGCCGGCGGCCCGTCCGAAGCCCTGCTCCCCACGGGAGCGGACCACGGCCAGAACGCGCCCGTCCTGTCCCGTAGCGCCCCGCCCACCCCCGCCGTCCAGGGGAAAGACCACGCAGCGTGGCGGGGGCGGCGGCTCGCCTGTGCGGGAACCCGGCCCATCGTCTGATACGAAGTGTCCCACTTGACGCCTCTTCAGCGCCTTGAGCACCTCCTGAAGCCTCTCGCCCCCACATGGCGACCGGGCAGCACCGCTGCGTTCCACCCCCGCGCCACGACCGGCGCTCGACGTGACAGCCGAGGGAGACCATGGGTTGGACACTCACACGCCGGGCGGCGGCGTCGGCGGTTCTCGCCGGGGTCATCGCCGTCGCCTCGGCGACGTTGTCGCCGGCCGGCGCCGGTACGCGGACCGGGGCCACGCCGCCGCCCGCCACCTCGGCCACCTCGACCACGGCGCCCGCCGCGTCACCGCCCGCCACCACGACCACGACCACCACCGCACCCGCACCCGCACCCGCACCCGCACCCGCACCCGCAACCACGACCACAGCCGCAGCCGCAGCCGCAGCCGCCAACACCACCGGGGCAGACGCCGCCGCGCAGGCTCCGCGGCCGCCCCGCCTGCCGCGTGACTTCCGCGGGAGGGGGAAGTGGATCGTCCGGGATCTGGGCATCACGGTCCCGTTCACCTGGGAGGGGCGGGACGGCGACAGCCAGATGGTCGCGGGAGGCCCGCAGTACCCGATCTGGTTCACCAACCTGATCCACCGCGGCACGCTCTACACGCTGACCTACAAGTGGCCCGGCCTGACCGAGCATCCGTGCTCCCGGATCCCGGGCTTCGATCTGGAGACCCTGAACCGGAAGCTCGGCACGGCACGGTTCGTCGGACGGGAGATCCTCCAGGGGAATCCGGACCGGTACGTGAACCACTGGCGGGTCGGTGTCGTCGTGCCGCAGCTGCCCCCGGGGAATTTCCTGCGGTTCCCGCTGGCGCTCGGCGACATCTACGTCGATCAGCGCGACCGCGGCACGTTCTGGCAGGTGCTGCAGTTCGGCATTCAGAATCTGTACGACCCCGAGCTGGACGAGTGGCTCGTGATGGACACCTTCGAGCACAGGCCCGGCAGGGTCACGCTGCCCGCGCGGTGCTCGTCCCCGGTGTGACCCCGAGGGGCTGAACCCCCGCCCCCGGAAAAGGCATCGGCGGGCGCCCGGGAGCCGCGGCCCCGGACCGCCCGCCGTCGCAGCCGGGCGTCAGCCGGTGTGCTGCTGACGGTGCCGGTACCAGGTGTACGCGGTGAGGCCCGCAGTGACCCACATCACGCCGCCGGCGTGGCCCACGGACTCCACGTACTGCTCGTAGCCGGCGGTGCGCAGCTGGCTCGCCAGGGCCACCAGCGCGGTGCCGAGCGCCGCGAGCGAGGTGCACAGGGCCGCGAAGGGGGGCTGTGCGATGTCGGGCTGTGTCATGTCGTCTCCTTCGAACAGTGGGGGGCCGGCTGTCAACTCGCCTGTCCAGTAGTGAACTTACCTTCCGCTTCGGCGCAGCGCGGAAGCATTTGCCGCCGACGGGCCGGGGCGGGGCACCGGCGGCATCAAATAGGCATCTTGGATGCAACTTTGATATCGTCAGGGTGTGCGGCTGACGAAGTTCACCGACCTGGCGCTCCGTGCCGTGATGCGCCTGGCGGTCTCCGAGCAGGGCGGATCTCTGACCACGCGGGAGGTGGCGGAGGCCATGGACGTCCCCTACGCCCACATGGCGAAGGCGATCACACGGCTGCAGCACCTCGACGTTCTGGAGGCCCGACGGGGCCGCGGCGGCGGCCTCGAACTGACCGGCACCGGCCGGCGGGCCTCGGTCGGCTGGCTGGTGCGCGAGCTGGAAGGGGAGGGCGAGGTCGTCGCCTGCGAGGGCGATCCACCGTGCCCGCTGCGCGGGGCGTGCCGGCTCCGCCGGGCGCTGCGCGACGCCCAGGAGGCGTTCTACGCCACGCTCGATCCCCTGACGGTGACCGATCTGGTGGCTTCGCCCACCGGCCCCGTACTGGTCGGACTCACCGGCCGCCCGCCGCAGTGACCGGCCCGGGAGCCTGAGCGCCCCCGCCCGCAGGACCACCACCCCAGGCCCGCACCACCGGGCCGCGAACCCCCGGCACCTCAACCCACGCCCCCCCGGGGGCCGAACCCATCGATCAAAATACGAAGATCATTGACCAATTAGGAGTCGCCGTGCTCTCCGAGCAGTCCGTCCCGGTCGTCCGCGCCACGCTGCCCGCCGTCGGCGCCGCCCTCGGCGAGATCACCGAGCTGTTCTACCGGAAGCTGTTCACCGCCCACCCCGAGCTGCTGCGCGACCTGTTCAACCGGGGCAACCAGGCCAACGGCGAGCAGCGGAAGGCCCTGGCGGGCTCCATCGCCGCGTTCGCCGGGATGCTGCTGGACGGCCCCGGATCCGGACCGGACGCGATGATCGACAGAATCGCGCACCGGCACGCGGCCCTCGGCGTCACCCCCGACCAGTACAAGATCGTCCACGAGCACCTCTTCGCGGCGATAGCCGAGACGCTCGGCGACGCCGTCACCCCCGAGGTGGCCGCCGCGTGGGACGAGGTCTACTGGCTGATGGCCGACACGCTGATCGCCGCCGAGTCCCGCCTCTACCGGCGGGCGGGCGTCGCCGACGGCGAGGTCTGGCACCGGATGGAGATCGCGGAGCGGCACCGGGAGACCCCCGACGTGATCTCGCTCGTGCTGCGGCGCGCCGACGGACGCCCCGCCGGCCCCTTCCGCGCCGGCCAGTACGTCAGCGTCCGGTCCCAACTCTCCGACGGGGCACGGCAGATCCGGCAGTACAGCCTCTCCGCGGCGCCCGGCGGGGACCGGTGGCGCATCAGCGTCAAGCGCGTCCGGGGCGGCACGGGACCGGAGGGCGAGGTCTCGTCCTGGCTGCACGCCCACGCCCGGGTGGGGGACGTGCTCACGGTGTCGGAACCGTTCGGGGATCTGACGCTGCCGGAGGGCGACGGTCCGCTGCTGCTGGCGTCCGCGGGCATCGGCAGCACGCCGATGCTGGCCATGCTCGGCGATCTCGTCGCCACCGGCTCCCGCCGCCCGCTGACGGTGGTGCACGCCGACCGCTCCCCGGCCGGCCACGCGCACCGGGACGAACAGCGGCGGCTGGTCGCGTCCCACCCGGACGCCCGCCTGCACCTCTGGTACGAGGAGCCCGGCGACCCGGCCGCCGGGGCCGCGACGGGCCTCGCCGACCTCGGCACGCTCGACCTCCCGGACGGCCTGACCGCCTGCCTGTGCGGCCCGCCGCCGTTCCTGCGCGCGCTCCGCGGCCAGTTGCTGCGCCGCGGGGTACCGGCGCACGCGATCCACTACGAGATCTTCGGGCCGGACTCCTGGCTCGGCGGGGAGTGAGGACCGCCGCCGTCCGTCGTCCGCACGGCCCCCGTCACGGCCGGCCGCTCCCTCGCCGGCCGTGAAGCGCCCCCGGTGCGGCCCCCCGCGGCCCCTGTCCGGAGTAGCCCCGGAGAGTGGTTCCGAGATTTTCTCCGCGCGGTGTCGAGAACCGGTCCCCGGCCCCGACGTCCCCTGTGAGAGTTGCCCACCGGGGGCGACGCCGCATCCGAGGGAGCAGGAGCCATGAAGTATCTGGTGATGGTGCAGGGCACCCAGGCCGACTACGAGGCGATGGCCGGCAAGGCCTCCGAGCACAGCCCGGCCTGGAGCGAGAAGGAGATCCAGGCGATGTTCGCCCACATGGAGGCGATCAACAACGACCTCGCGGAGACCGGCGAGATGGTCGACGCGCAGGGCCTGGCGGAGCCCGCCGGCACCCGCCTGGTGAGCGCGGGGGCGGACGGCCGCCCGGTCATCACGGACGGCCCGTACGGCGAGACCAAGGAACTGCTCGCCGGGTACTGGGTCCTGGACTGCGAGAGCCTGGAGCGGGTCACCGAGATCGCGGCACGCGTCGCGCAGTGCCCGGTCCCCGAGGGCGCCCCCGACTACCCGGTGGTCATCCGGCCCATCCAGGAAGGCTGCTGAGCCGGCCCTCCGGAACGCTTGCCGAGGCGGTCCATGAGACGAACGAGCGAGATCGAGGACCTGCTGCGCCGCCACGCGCCGCAGGTCCTCGGCGCGCTGGTCCGCCGGTACGGCCACTTCGACCCGGCCGAGGACTCGGTGCAGGAGGCGCTGCTCGCCGCCGCGCAGCAGTGGCCGGAGAAGGGCGTGCCGGAGAACCCGCGCGGCTGGCTGATCAGAGTGGCCTCCCGGCGCCTCGTGGACCGGCTGCGCAGCGACGAGGCCCGGCGCCGGCGCGAGGAGGCGGCCGCGGCGCTCACCCCGCGGGACGCCTTCACGGCGCCACCGCCCGGCGCCGGCCGCGCCCCTTCCGAGGACGACACCCTCACCCTGTTCTTCCTCTGCTGCCACCCCGATCTCACCCCCGCCGCCCAGATCGCCCTCACCCTGCGGGCGGTGGGCGGCCTGACCACGGCGGAGATCGCCCGCGCGCACCTGGTGCCGGAGGCGACCATGGCGCAGCGCATCAGCCGGGCCAAGCAGCGGATCCGGGGGGTGCCGTTCCGGCAGCCGGGCCCCGAGGACCGGGACCGGCGGCTCGCCGCGGTGCTCCAGGTCCTCTACCTGATCTACAACGAGGGCCACACCGCGACATCGGGGAGCCGGCTGCACCGCGCCGATCTCGCCGGTGAGGCGATCCGGCTGGCCCGGGCCATGCGCCGGCTGCTGCCCCGGGAGGGCCCGGTGACCGGGCTGCTGGCGCTGATACTGCTCACCGAGGCCCGCAGCGCCGCGCGTTCCGGCCCGCACGGCGAGCTGATCCCGCTCGACGAGCAGGACCGCACCCGCTGGGACCGGCGGGCGATCGCCGAGGGCACCGCACTGGTGGAGGAGGCCCTGTCCCAGGGCCCGGCGGGCGCGTACCAGGTGCAGGCGGCCATCGCGGCGCTGCACGACGAGGCGGAGCGCGCCGAGGACACCGACTGGCCGCAGATCCTCGCCCTGTACGACGTCCTGGTGCGGCTGGCCCCCGAGCCCATGGCCGAACTGGGCCGAGCCGTCGCGGTCGCCATGGTGCACGGCCCCCGGGCGGGACTCACCGAGGTCGGCCGGCTGGAGGACCGGCTGGCGGGCCACCACCGGCTCGAAGCGGTGCGCGGCCACCTGCTGGAGCAGGCGGGCGACCGCGAGGAGGCGCGGGACGCCTTCGCCCTGGCGGCGCGGCGCACGCTCAGCGTCCCGGAGCAGCGCTACCTCCAGATGCGGGCCGCCCGGCTGCTGCCCCCGGACGGCCCCTGACCCGAGCAACCCGCGCCGCGCAATCCGTGCAATCCGCCCGGCAACGAACACCACGCCCCCTCGCAACGCCCGGAAACCCGGTCGCGACACCCCCGGGGGAGCCACCGCCGGAACCACCCCCGGAAGGGCCGTCCCAGGGGCCCAACAAGGCGGAATGCCTCATTCCGCTCTCCTGTCGGTGCCGTCTTGCAACCGTTCGCCACCTTTGCACTCTGCGCCATGGCTGCGCCCGGAGCGCCGGGACCGGTAGGCTTTCCGTGTGATCTTCAAGCGCATCGGAAACGGGCGGCCGTACCCCGACCACGGCCGGGACAGCACCCGCCAGTGGGCGGATGTCGCCCCACGCCCGGTACGCCTCGACCAGCTCGTCACCACCAAGGGCCAGCTCGACCTCGAGACCCTCCTCGCCGAGGACTCGACGTTCTACGGCGACCTCTTCGCCCATGTCGTGAAGTGGCAGGGCGATCTCTACCTGGAGGACGGGCTGCACCGCGCGGTACGGGCGGCGCTTCAGCAGCGCCAGGTGCTGCACGCCCGCGTCCTCGAACTGGGCTGACCGCCCCCGGACACCCGGCACGGCCAGGCACATTGACCCTTTTGGGTTGGGCTGGGCGCCACGCATTGATCATCTAGTAGGCAGAGCCGACTGTCGGGGCTACGCTGCGCCCATGAGCATGCTGACGCCCCCCGGCATGGGCGGGAAGTACCGCATCACGGGGGACCGGTACCCGCGGATGCGCCGCCCCCGCAACCGCCGCCGCATCGTGCTCGCCGTGATGGGGGCGGCGGCCTCCGTCGGGCTGGTCGGCTGGGGGACGTTGCAGCTCATCGACGTGTTCACCGGAGGCACCACCACCCGCGCGGCGGGCAGTACGGCCTGCCGGCCGGCCGCCGTGGCGACCCCGTCGGCCGAGCCGGTGCCGGAGCCCGGCGAGATCACCGTGAACGTCTACAACGCCACCAAGCGCAGTGGCCTGGCCAAGAAGACCGCGGACGAGCTGAAGAAGCGCGGCTTCAAGGTCGGCAAGGTGGGCAACGCCCCGGCCGCCTACGACAAGAAGGTCAAGGGCGCCGGGATACTGCTGGGCGCGCCGAACGGCGCCGAGTCCCGGCTGAAGGTGCTGGGCACGCAGCTCGGCGGGGCCTCGTCCCGGTCGGACGACCGCACCGGCGAGGACGTCGACCTGATCCTCGGCGACGAGTTCACCGCCCTGGAGAAGAAGAAGGACGCCGACCGGGCGCTGGTCGATCTGACCAGCCCCTCGCCGGCGCCCTCCGCATCCCGCGGCGAGAAGTGCTGACGGGCGGGCCGCAGGGCCCGTCCCGGCCGTGACCCGACCGGCCGTGACCTAACCGGCCGTGCCGTACATCCGGTCGCCCGCGTCGCCGAGGCCCGGGACGATGTAGCCGTGCTCGTTGAGCCGCTCGTCGACCGCGGCCGTGACCACGGTGACCGGCGTCCCGGCGAGCTCGCGCTCCATCAGCTCCACGCCCTCCGGCGCGGCCAGCAGGCAGATCGCCGTGACGTCGTCCGCGCCGCGGGAGATCAGCTCCTGGATCGCGGCGACCAGGGTGCCGCCGGTGGCCAGCATCGGGTCGAGGACGTAGACCTGGCGGCCGGAGAGGTCCTCGGGCATCCGGGTGGCGTAGGTGGACGCTTGGAGCGTCTCCTCGTCCCGGATCATGCCCAGGAAGCCCACCTCGGCGGTCGGCAGCAGGCGCACCATGCCGTCGAGCATGCCGAGCCCCGCACGGAGGATCGGCACCACCAGCGGGCGCGGGTGCGAGAGCCGCACCCCGGCCGTGGCGGTGACGGGGGTCTCGATGTCCACCCGGTCGGTGCGCACATCGCGGGTCGCCTCGTAGGCGAGCAGGGTGACCAGCTCGTCGGCGAGCCGCCGGAAGGTGGGGGAATCGGTGCGCCGGTCGCGCAGCGTGGTGAGTTTGTGCGCCACCAGCGGGTGGTCGACGACGTGGGTCCGCATGGCAACGACACTAACCGAGCCCCGGCGCCGGCCGCGCCGGGGCCGAGGGTGCAGGGCCGTCCGGGCGCTTTCCGATGGCGTCAAACCGGCTTTCGGGGGGAAGGTGGGCAGATAAGCCCCGGCCACCGGCACAGGGGCGAACCCCCGCACCGTCATGCCGGACGGTGCACCAGCCCGGGGAGGTGTGCACATGCCGGACCGGAGCCAGCCGAGGGGCACGCCCGCGCCGGAGAACGACACGGACCGGCGGCGGCGACGCGCCCAGTTCCTGCGCGAACTGAACGAGGCCAAGGAACTGCGCGAGCGGGTCCAGCCGCGCCGCGCCCGGGCGGCCCGGATGCGCCAGCAGATGCGGATGCGCACCTTCCGCTGGTAGGTCCGCGACGGGCCCGAAATGCGGTCCGATTGCAGGACTGGTGCACGACGCACAGCGGAAGACCTCTCGCGGAGGCGTTCTTTCTGCCACGATTCCGAGTGGGCGGGCCCAGAGGAGAAGCACTGTTCCCGTCGGACCCGGTACACGCCTATGACCAGTGGGAGAGTCACGGTGTACTTCGCCGCACTGCTCGCGCGCACCGAAGACGGGTGGGAAGCGAGCGACACAGAGCTCGACGATGTGGAAACCCTGGCCGATCTCGCGGATCTGGCCCGCGAGGCATCGGTCGACGACGACACGGTACTGGCCTTCATCGAGCAGGAGGACGCGTGGTTCGGCGTCGTCCGGGTGGACGGCGAGGAGGATCCGCGCATCTACATCTCGGACGCGGCCGCCGCCGCCCGCAGCTCCTACGGGGAGATCCTGCTCACCGACGAACTGCTCGGCCGCGACCCCGAGGAGGACCTGGACCGGCTGGTCGACCTCGACGGCACCGAGGACGGGGAGCCGGAGGGGAGCGCGGACGGGGAGGACCCGGACGAGATCGTTCCGCCCGGCCCGATCGGTGACTCCCGGATCCTCGACGACCTGGGCATGACCGAACGGCAGCTGCGGACGCTGGACGGCGACGCCCTGGGCGTCATCGCCGAGGCGCTGGGCTGCATGGACGTTCTGGAGGCCGTCCGCTGAGGGTCCTCGCGCCCTGAGCGGCCCCGGGCTGGCCCGGCGCACGGACCCCTGCGCCGCGGGCCGGCCGGCCGACGCCGTCCCCCGACCGGCAGACGCTGCCCCCTGACCGGCAGACGCCGTCCCCTGACCGACACTGTCCCCATGGACACCTCCGCCGCCCCGCACCCCGACCCCCTGCGCGACCCGTGGCAGGCGCCGATGCGCCTGGCGCTTCAGGAGGCCGTACGGGCCCCGGGCAGGGGGGACGTGCCGGTCGGCGCGGTCGTGCTGGGCCCGGACGGCGCGGTGCTGGGGCGCGGCCACAACGAGCGGGAGGCCACCGGTGACCCCACGGCCCACGCGGAGGTCCTCGCGCTCCGGGAGGCCGCACAGGCCGTCGGCGCGTGGCGGTTGGCGGGCTGCACGCTCGTGGTGACGCTGGAGCCCTGCACGATGTGCGCGGGCGCGATCGTGCTGTCCCGGGTCGACCGGGTGGTCTACGGGGCGGCCGACGAGAAGGCGGGCGCCGTGGGCTCGCTGTGGGACGTCGTCCGGGACCGCCGGCTCAACCACCGGCCCGAGGTGATCGAGGGCGTGCTGACCGAGCAGTGCGCCGGTCTCCTCACCCGATTCTTCCGCGGAACCGATACCGATTTCGGATCCCGGCCCCCCGTCCGCTAGGCTCTCTCTCGGTAGCGTGTCCGAGCGGCCTAAGGAGCACGCCTCGAAAGCGTGTGAGGGGGCAACTCCTCCGTGGGTTCAAATCCCACCGCTACCGCTTCGACGAAGGCCCCGCCGGGAAACCGGCGGGGCCTTCGCGTTTCCCCTCCCCGGCGCCGACCGCGCGCCCCCGCGCACCCCCTGACGGGCCCCGGAGCGGCGCGGGCGGAGACCGGTTGAACGGTCCCCACCGGGTCCCCTGTTCGGCGGTATCTGTGGATAGACTCACGCGACCGCGCAGGGGACGGGCGGTGGCAGCGGCAAGGGAGGCGGCACGGCAATGGCGCAGACGAAGAAGATCGCCCAGTACGTGCTCATCGTCTTCGTGCTGTACACGATCATCACCTCCCCGGACCGGGCGGCCGACCTGGTCCAGATAGGCTTCGAGGGCATCTCCAGCGCCGCGCAGGGCGTCGGCGAGTTCATGACCCAGCTGGTCAACTGACCGCCGGGCGCCGTTCCCCCCAGGAGTCCCCGATGATCCGCCACCTGGTCCTCTTCAAGCTCAACGACGGCGTGCAGCGCGACGAGGAGCGCGTCGCCGCGGGCGTCAGGGCCTTCCAGGAACTCGGCGACCTCATCCCCGAGCTGGAGTTCTGGGAGTGCGCCTGGAACATCTCGGACCGGCCGATCGCCTACGACTTCGCGATCAACTCCGCGGTCGCCGACCGGGACGCCCTGCAGCGCTATCTGGAGCACCCGGCGCACCAGGCGGGCGTGGCGCAGTGGCGCGCCTTCGCCACCTGGGTGATCGCCGACTACGAGTTCTGATCCGTCACTGACGCAAGGCCCCTCGCCGCACAGGCGAGGGGCCTTGTCGTATGCCCGCAAAACGCCCCAACTTGCCGTCAACACGGCTTTATACGGTGCTTGCACACAGTGCACATGTCTTGTGATGCTATGACCGCTTTTGCCGGAGGTTGACCTGAGAACCGAGAAGGGGTGGCATGACCGCGTCGGCCCGTACCGCGTCCGAAGCGACGCCACCCCAGGGCGAGGGCGCCGGGAAGAGCCGGGAGAGCCGCGGCGCGGACACCAGGGCGCTGACCCAGGTGCTCTTCAAGGAGCTCTCCGCCCTCGAACCCGGCACACCGGAGCACACGCGCGTGCGCGCGGCGCTCATCGAGGCGAATCTGCCGCTGGTGCGCTACGCCGCGGCCCGCTTCCGGAGCCGGAACGAGCCGATGGAGGACGTCGTCCAGGTCGGCACGATCGGGCTCATCAACGCCATCGACCGGTTCGACCCGGAGCGCGGCGTGCAGTTCCCGACCTTCGCGATGCCGACGGTCGTGGGCGAGATCAAGCGCTACTTCCGGGACAACGTGCGGACCGTCCACGTGCCGCGCCGGCTGCACGAGCTCTGGGTCCAGGTGAACGGCGCCACCGAGGACCTGACGGTGCAGCACGGCCGGTCGCCGACCACCGCGGAGATCGCCGAACGGCTGAAGATCGCCGAGGAGGACGTGCTCGCCTGCATCGAGGCCGGCCGGTCGTACCACGCGACGTCGCTGGAGGCCGCCCAGGAGGGCGACGGGCTGCCCGGCCTCCTCGACCGGCTGGGCTACGAGGACCCCGCGCTGGCCGGGGTGGAGCACCGGGACCTCGTCCGGCACCTGCTCGTACAGCTGCCCGAGCGGGAGCAGCGGATCCTGCTGCTGCGCTACTACAGCAATCTGACGCAGTCCCAGATCAGCGCGGAGCTGGGGGTCTCTCAGATGCACGTGTCCCGCCTGCTGTCCCGCAGCTTCGCCCGGCTGAGATCCGCAAATCGGATCGAGACGTAGCCGGAACGAGCGACCGATTCCGGCGCAGATATGTCGACTTGGCGCTACAGCGTGTTGCCGACATGTGACATTCTGCAGAAACTGCGTTTGCCGCAGCTTCGCCTCCGGTATTCAGGTGGAGGCGTCACTCGACAGCGAGAGCGCCGCCGGGATCCGTCCGCGACCTCAAGGGGGTGGCATGTCCGTAGAACTGGGCAGCTCGAAGGTGCTCACCACTGACGCACCGCACGTGCTCGACGACTGCGACGCCATCGACACCCGCACCCTCTCCCGATCCCTGTTCCTGCGGCTCGCCGCCCTCGACCGGGACAGCCCCGAGCGCACCTATGTCCGCGACACCCTGATCGAACTGAACCTCCCCCTGGTGCGCTACGCCGCGGCCCGGTTCCGCAGCCGGAACGAGCCGATGGAGGACATCGTCCAGGTCGGAACGATCGGCCTGATCAAGGCGATCGACCGGTTCGACTGCGAACGGGGCGTGGAGTTCCCGACGTTCGCGATGCCGACCGTCGTGGGCGAGATCAAGCGCTTCTTCCGCGACACGAGTTGGTCGGTGCGGGTGCCGCGCCGGCTCCAGGAGCTGCGCCTGGCGCTGACCAAGGCCAGCGACGAGCTCGCGCAGCAGCTCGACCGGTCGCCGACGGTCACCGAACTCGCCGTCTGCCTCGGGGTGTCGGAGGAGGACGTCGTCGACGGGCTGGCCGTGGGCAACGCCTACACGGCGAGCTCGCTGGACTCCCCGTCCCCGGAGGACGACGGCGGCGAGGGCTCGCTCGCGGACCGGCTGGGGTACGAGGACTCGGCGCTGGAGGGGGTGGAGTACCGCGAGTCGCTGAAGCCGCTGCTCGCCAAACTCCCGCCCCGGGAGCGGCAGATCATCATGCTCCGGTTCTTCGCGAACATGACGCAGTCCCAGATCGGCGAGGAGGTCGGCATCTCGCAGATGCACGTCTCCCGCCTGCTCACCCGCACGCTCGCCCAGCTCCGGGAAGGACTCATCGCGGACTGAGGCGGTGCCGCCCGCTTCACAACTGACGCATCGTCAGCAACACTGTCGCCCAGCCGACGCTGGGAGGTGCCTGACGATGCGACGGACGACGCGAGGCCTGCTGCCGCACGGCCGCCGAGGGACGGTGCTCGTCTCCTCGGCGGCCGTGCTGTGTCTGGCGGTGCCGGTCGCCGGGTGCGGCAGCGGCGGGGACGACGGCTATGTGGCGGCCGGTGCCGCCGGGCCGGGGCAGACGGCGCCGGGGAAGGCCGTACCGCCCGACGGCGGGGTGACGCTGATCCCGCTGGACGGCAGCACCGACGGCACGGGCCGGGCCCCCGGGGAGCGGGACACCGGGGCCGCGGAGCGGCGCGGCGGCGCGGACGGCGGGCGTTCCGGGCGACCGGAGGGATCCGCGCCGGGCCGGGGCGGCGCCGAGGGCGGCGACGGGCGCGGCTCCGGGGGCTCCGGCGGTTCGGACGGGGACTCCCGGTCCGGCGCGCAGGGCGGCGGGAGCGACGGTTCGGGTGGCAGCTCGGGCGGTGGTTCGGACGGCGGTTCGGACGGCGGCCGGGGCGGATCCGGAGGCGGCGGCTCCCGAGGCGCGGACGGTTCCGGAGGCGCGGACGGCGGCGGTTCGGGCGGGGCCGGCGGTAGGGGGAGTTCAGGCGGGAGCGGAGGCTCGGGAGGCTCCAGCGGATCGGGGGGCTCCGGTGGTTCGGGAGGCACCGGCGGTTCGGGCGGTGGGGCGGATCCCACGCCCTCGACCCCGGCTCCGCAGCGGCCCGCGGCCCTGTCGGTGGGCGCTCCCGAGCGCACGGCCACCGACCGGCGCTGGTGCGAGAAGGTGTCGCTCGTGCTGCGCAACACCGGTGACCGGCCGGTGCGATCGGGCCGGGTCGGCTTCTCCACACACGTCATCGGCGGGCTCGGCGTCGACTGGGCGACCCTCGGATCGGAGCAGGCGCTGCCCGTCCCCATCGCGGGCGGGGCGCGCCTGAAGAGGACCTGGACCGTGTGCGTGGACGCCTGGCGGGTGCCGCTGGGCATGCACATCGAGACCCGGGATGTGGACGTCGACTGGGATTGAATCCTCCCCTCCCTGTAGGGGTGGGGATTCCTGGCTCAGGCCGCCTCCCGGAGCAGCGCTCCGGGAGGTCTTGTGCACACGTGTTCGCATCACCACGGCAAACCCGACAACGGCACGGCGCTCCGCGCCCCGGGGCGGATACGGCCACGCTCCACGCCGCACCACCCGGACGCGAACCCTCCCCGGCGTGAACGCCGGAGCCTCCTCACAAGAAAGAGGTGACCGCACGGCCACTCCCGTCGGGACCACGGAAGCGGCCCGGCACGCGCCGGGCCGGCAAGGCCGGCGGCGGCCGGGCCCGGACGGCGTCAGCTCAGGGCGAGCCAGGCCACCCCGACGACGATCGCGACGACGGCGATCACACCGACGACAAGACCGGTGCGCGGCCCGGACGACGCGGTGGCGGCGGTCCGGCCCTGCGGTTCGCCCTCGTCGACGAAGGCGCGGAACATCTGCGTGCTGCCCGCCGGGTCCTGCTGACCCTGGGGAGCGTGGGGGTTGTTCGTCATGGGCCAGGACCCTAGCGAACCGGCGGGTCCGCCCCAACCCCTGGGGCGCGTCGGAGTCGGCCGCCACCTCGGTGTTCGCAGCCGGTGCGCGTCGTTGACCGCCACCGGACGGAGCCTTTCCGATTCCTTTGCCGGATCCGCCTGGGAACTCATTTGCCTTCGGCAACCAACTGCTTCTATGGTTGCCCTAAGCAACTGATAGCTCGGGGAGAGAGTGCATGGCAGCGCAGAGCCAGTACGAGGAGCTGGCCCGGCAGCTCAGCGCCATCGGCGCGGTGAAGCGGGAACTCGGGCGGATCCTGCCGCACGAGTGCCCGCCCGGGTCGGCCGGCGTGCTGGCCCTGCTGCAGCGGCACGGCGAGATGCGGATGAGCAGGCTCGCCGAGCTGC
Organism: Streptomyces sp. NPDC002055; assembly: GCF_040296705.1. Lineage (NCBI taxonomy): Bacteria > Bacillati > Actinomycetota > Actinomycetes > Kitasatosporales > Streptomycetaceae > Streptomyces > Streptomyces sp. NPDC002055. The sequence continues at coordinate 14,936 of NZ_JBEOXS010000065.1, read as the reverse complement.
TCGCCATCGACATGTCCGTCACCAGCAGGCATGTCGCGCACGTCGTCGGCTACGGCTGGGTCGAGCGGCAGTCGGACCCGCTGGACCGGCGGTCCCGGTTGCTGCGGCTCACCGCCGACGGCGAGGCGTTCCTCCGGACGGTCTCCGACCGCTATGCGGAGATGCTCGCCGGGGCCCTGCGGGACTGGTCCGACCAGGAGGTCGGACAGCTGAACGAGCTGCTGGCCAAGTTGCGCGACAGCTTCGGCGACTGCCGGTCCCGGAGCCACCACACCACCGACACCACCCGTACACCCGCATGAGGACAAGGAACAGCATGACCACCACCACACCGGCCGGTGTGCGGGAGGACGCGGGCACCGGCGCGCACGCCGGGCACGCCGCACCCATGACCCACCGGCAGATCCTGGAGGCGCTGTCCGGGCTGATGCTCGGCATGTTCGTCGCGATCCTGTCGTCGACGATCGTCTCCAACGCCCTGCCGGAGATCATCAAGGACCTGGACGGCGGCCAGAGCGCCTACACCTGGGTCGTCACCGCGGCACTGCTCGCGACCACCGCGTCCACCCCCCTCTGGGGCAAGCTCGCCGACCTCACCAGCAAGAAGACCCTGGTCCAGATATCGCTGGTGATCTACGTCCTCGGCTCGGTCGTCGCGGGCCTGTCGCAGAACACCTCGATGCTGATCGCCTGCCGGGTGGTCCAGGGCATCGGCGCGGGCGGCCTCACGGCCCTCGCGCAGATCATCATGGCCGCGATGATCTCCCCGCGGGAGCGCGGCCGGTACAGCGGCTACCTGGGCGCGACCTTCGCCGTCGCCACCGTCGGCGGCCCGCTCATCGGCGGTGTCATCACCGACACCGACTGGCTGGGCTGGCGCTGGTGCTTCTACGTCGGTGTGCCGTTCGCGGTCATCGCGCTGATCGTGCTGCAGAAGACGCTGAAGCTGCCCGTGGTGAAGCGGGACGTGAAGGTCGACTGGAGCGGTGCCTTCTTCATCACCGCCGCGGTCTCCCTGCTGCTGGTCTGGGTCACCCTGGCCGGGGACAAGTACGACTGGATCTCCTGGCAGACCTACGCCATGGTCGGCGGCTCGATCGCGCTCGGCGCGATCTTCGTCCTCATCGAGTCCCGGGCGAGCGAGCCGATCATGCCGCTGCGCCTGTTCCGGAACAAGACGATCAGCCTCGCCTCCGTGGCCAGCCTCTTCGTGGGTGTCGCGATGTTCGGCGCCACCGTCTTCCTCAGCCAGTACTTCCAGCTGGCCCGCGACAAGTCGCCGACGATGTCCGGCGTCATGACCATCCCGATGATCGCCGGTCTGTTCGTCTCCTCCACGGTTTCCGGTCTGGTGATCACCCGGACCGGCCGCTGGAAGGTCTGGCTGGTCTCCGGCGGCGTGCTGGTGACGGCGGGCCTCGGCATGCTGGGCACCCTCCGGTACGACACCGAGTACTGGCACATGGCGCTCTTCATGGTCGCGCTCGGCCTGGGCCTCGGCATGATGATGCAGAACCTGGTCCTGGCCACCCAGAACCAGGTCGCCCCCGAGGACCTCGGCGCGGCGAGCTCCGTCGTCACCTTCTTCCGCACGCTCGGCGGCGCGGTCGGCGTCTCGGCGCTCGGCGCGGCGCTCAGCAACCGCATCACGCACCACATGAAGGAGGGGCTGGAGGAGCTCGGCCCCAAGGCCGCGCGGGCGGCGCAGGGCGGCGGCGACACCACGACGCTGCCGGACCTGGACGCGATGCCGGCCCCGATCCGTACGGTCGTCGAGAGCGCGTACGGCCACGGCGTGGGCGATGTGTTCCTGTACGCGGCGCCGGTCGCGCTGGTCGCCCTGCTGGTGGTGCTCTTCATCAAGGAGGTGCCGCTGCGCACCCGGAGCGGGCTCCAGCAGTCCGCGACGGAGACCGCCCCGGTCCCGGAGAACGCCCCGGTGGCCGCGGCCGCCGAGCCGGAGCCGGCGCTGGTGAGCGTGGCCGCCCCGGCCGCGACCGCCGCGGAGGTGACCGCCGCCCCGGCCGCCGAGGCCGCGACCATGGCGTTCGCCGCGGCCGGTGACGGTGCCGGAGCCCCCGCCGGCAACGGCACCGCGATCCACGGCTTCGTCCGGAACGCCGACGGCCACCCCGTGCCGCAGGCCGCGGTCACCCTGATCTCCCTCGGCGGACGTCAGCTGGGCCGCTCCGTGGCGCACGCCGACGGCGGCTACACCCTGGACGCCCCGGGCTCCGGCTCGTACGTCCTGATCGCCTCCGCCGACGGGCACCAGCCGCAGGCGTCGACCGTGCTGGTCGGCGAGGAGCCCCTCGGCTACGACCTGCTGCTGTCCGGCACCAGCGGGCTGGCCGGCCTGGTGCGCAACGCCGCCGACAGCCTGCCGGTCGACGGGGCGATGGTCGTCGTCACCGATGTCCGCGGCGAGGTCCTGGCCACCGGCCGGACCTCCGACGAGGGCCGGTTCGGCTTCGAGGACCTGGTGCCCGGCACCTTCACGGTGGCGGTCAACGCGCCCGGCTTCCGGCCGCTGGCGCTGCCGGTCGAGGTCGGCGGCCAGGGCGTCACCCGGATCACGGTGGAGCTCCGGGCGGGAGTGCTGGTCCAGGGCACCGTACGGGCCGGGGCGGACCGCCGTCCGCTGCCGGACGCGCGGGTGACGCTGGTCGACGCGGCCGGGAACGTGGTGGCCACCTCCACCACCGGCGACGACGGCGCGTACGCCTTCGCCGACCTGGACGCGGGCGACTACACGGTCATCGCGAGCGGCTACCCGCCGGTCGCGCAGCCCCTGCCGGTCACCGGACAGGGCGTCGACGGCCACGACATCGAACTCGCCCACCCGGGCGAGTAGCAGACCCCCGGGCCGGGGCGCGTACAGCGGAGACGCGCCCCCGCCCCGGCGGGTGGGACACCACCGGCCGTCAGGGGACAGGGCCCGGCCGGGGTGCGCAGGGCAGGGGACGGCCAGGCGCACCGCCGGCCGGGGCCCGCACAGGACGATCAAGCAGGAGCGGTGATGACCACACCAGGAATCGGTGCCGGTACGGGACTGCGGGCACAGGTCCGCACCCGGGACGGCTGGGCGGTGCAGCACGCGGTGCTCACCGTCACGGACATGACGGGCAGCCAGGTGCTGCGGGCGCCCGCCGACGGGGACGGCGGCGTCCGGAGCGAGGAGCCGCTGGCTCCCGGGGCGTACACCGTGATCGTCACGGCCGTCGGCTACGCGCCGGCCGCCTCGACGGCCATGGTGACCGCATCGGGCCGGGCGGACGTCGGCACGGTCGTGCTGGCCCGGCAGGGCGGCGTGGAACTGCCGCCGCCCGGGGTGTGGACGCTCGACCCGGCGCACTCCTCGGTCGCCGCGGTCGCCCAGCACCTCGGCATCTCCAGCGTGCACGGCCGGTTCACGGACTTCGCGGGCCGGATCGTCATCGCCGGCGACCTCGCGGACTCCCGGGTCGAGGCGGTGATCCGCGCGGAGAGCGTGGACACCGGCAACGCGCTGCGCGACGGGCATCTGAAGTCCCCGGACTTCCTGGACGTCGAGCGGTTCCCGGAGATCCGCTACCGGAGCACGGGGCTGACCCCGGCCGGCCCGGACCGCTGGACGGTGCACGGCGAACTGTCGCTGCACGGGGTGGCCCGCGAAGTCGCCCTGGACCTGGTCTACCTGGGCACCGGCCCCGACCCGTGGGGCGGCGTGCGGGCGGCCTTCCGCGCCACCGCCGAGCTGCGGCGCGAGGACTTCGCCATGAACTACAACCAGGTGGTCGCGGCGGGCATCGCGGCGATCGGCACCACCCTGCGGGTGGAGCTGGACGTGCAGGCCGTGCAGGGCGAGTCGCTGCCGGCGGTCTGACTCCGCCGTAGTCTGCGGTCATGGCTGGGAACATCGCGACCAACACGACCGTGGACCTCGAGGGGCTGCTGGAGTTCGTCCGCCCCCGCCACCGGGCGATCCTGCTGACCACCCGCTCCGACGGCCGCCCCCAGGGCTCCCCGCTGACCTGCGGGGTCGACGGCTCCGGCCGGCTGGTGATGTCGACCTATCCGGAGCGCGCCAAGACGCGGAACGCGCGCCGCGACGCCCGGGTCAGCCTGATCGTCCTCTCGGAGGAGTGGAACGGCCCCTGGGTGCAGGTCGACGGGACGGCGGAGGTCGTCGACCCGCCGGAGTCGGTGGAGCCGCTGGTCGAGTACTACCGCTGCATCGCGGGGGAGCACCCGGACTGGGACGAGTACCGGGCGGCGATGCGCCGGCAGGGCAAGTCCCTCATCCGGGTCACCCCCGACCGCTGGGGACCGGTCGCCACCGGCGGCTTCCCCGCCCGTTTGGCGCCGGAGGGCTGACGCGGCGAAGCTTCCGGGGGAGGTCTGCGGTCTGCGGGAGCCGGAGCGGGTGGGCCGGAGCGGTGGGCCAGGAAGCGGGAGCCGGAGCGGGTGGGCCGGTCTGCGGTCTGCGGGCGGCGACCCGGACGGCGGAAGCCGGGCAATGCGAGCCGGGATCCGGGATCCGGGCGGTGCGAGCCGGGATCCGGGATCCGGGCGGTGCGAGCCGGGTGACCAGTGCCGGTGCCGTTGCGGGTGCGGATGCGGGCGGGGCGGACGGTCAGTCCGCCGTCCCGCCGCTGCCCCCGGCCGAACCGGAACGCTCGTCGCCGGAGGTCTCGCCGGCTCCCTCCCCCGGTGTGCGCCGCCGCATCGCCTCGATGCCGGCGATCGCGCAGTCGAGGGCGAAGTCGAAGTCCCGGGCGCGCATCTCGGCGACGCTGCCTCCGCCCCGGGCCTCCATGATGTCCACGGACCGGCCGAACTCCGGGCGGTCCTCGATCGTGCCCATCACCTGGCGGAAGAAGTCGTCCTGGCTGATCCCGGCCTCCCGGCAGCGGGCGGCGAACCGGCCCTCGATCGTGCCGAACCCGTAGACGAACTGGTGGACGAGGGACAGCGCGCCGGGCAGCTGTTCGGGCGCCAGACCGCTGGCGCGCAGCACTTCCTGCGCCGCGGCGGAGAAGGCCATCGCCTGCGGGCCGACGTTGAGGTACGCGCCCATCAGCGGCGACACCCAGACGTGGGTGACGAGCAACCGCCGGTACTCCGCGGCCAGTCGGCGCAGCCGGTCGCGCCAGTCACCGTCGCCCTCCTCCGGCAGCCGCATCTCGCCGGTGACGGCGTCGAGCGCCAGCTCCAGCAGATCGTCCTTGGTGTCGACGTACCAGTACACCGACATCGCGGTGACCCCCAGCTCCGCGGCGAGGCGGCGCATGGAGAACTTCGCCAGCCCCTCGGCGTCGAGCAGCCGCACGGTCGCCGCGACGATCTTGTCGCGGTCCAGCCCCGCGGGCTGCTCGCTCCGCCGGCTGGGTGCCGGGCGGCCCTCCAGCCACACGCTGGTCCGTGCGTGGCCCGATCCGCGGCCCGCGGCTGCCATGGCGCCCTCCTCCACGTCGTACTCTCCGCCGGTGCCGACACCCGGCTCCCGGCACCGGGAGCCGGGCGGACGGCCCGGTGGAGCGGCCGCCGGACTCCGGCCCGCCCCGGACTCGATGCTATGCCGTTTCCGCAGGTCGGTCCGGACACCCGGCCCTGCGCGGCAGCACCGCGGCGACCACACCGCCCAGCAGCACCGCCGCCGCGCCGACGGGAGCCAACCGGTCCGTGGAGCGGAGGCCTCCGGTCGGATCGGTGGATGGGATCGGTGGATGTCGACTGGAAGCACGGCCCCCTTCGCACGGTGCAGAGCGTCGATGGCCTCACACCGCATCACGCCTTGTACGCCGTAAAGCGGGGATCGGGCGGACAGCTCCGTTACGGTGCTGCGGCGCGAAGCCGACGAGGGAGTCCGGATGCCACTGCGCCGTCGATGGGCCCGACTGCTGTGCTCCGCGGGCCTGGTGGTGCTCTCCGCGATGCCGTACGCGCAGGCCGGCGCGGCGGGCGGCGGCGCGGGGCGGCGGGCGAGTGCAGAGGCGCGGGCGGGTGCAGAGGCGCCGGGCGAGCGACCCGGACTCCGGCTCGCGGCGGTGGGGCAACGCGCCGGCGCGGAGGCGCCCGATGGACGGGCCGACTCCCGGCTCTCGACGGTACGGCAACGGACGAGTGCGGACGTGCCGCTGCGGGTGGCCACGTACAACATCGCGGCCGGGACGGGGGCCGACCACGTCTTCGACCCCGGGCGGACGGCCCGCGCGCTGCGCGCCCTGCGGGCGGATGTGATCGGCCTTCAGGAGGTCGACGTGCACTGGGGAGCCCGCAGCCAGGGGCGGGATCTGGCGGCGGAACTGGCGGACGCCCTGGGCATGCGGGTCTTCTTCGCCCCGCTGTACAGCCTCGGTCCGGCGCAGGCGGGCGGTCCCCGGCGGGAGTTCGGGGTGGCGGTGCTGTCCCGCCTCCCGGTGCTGAGCACCGGGAACCACTCCATCACCCGGCTCTCCACCCAGGATCCGCATCCGGTGCCCGCGCCCGCGCCAGGCTTCGGCGAGGCGGTGGTCCGCGTGCGGGGCGTTCCGGTGCACGTCTATGTGACGCACCTGGACTACCGGGCCGACCCGGCCGTCCGGCGGGCGCAGACCGGCGACATGCTCCGGATCATGGCCGAGGACTGCGACGGACGGGGCCGGTGCCCCCGGCAGGTCCTCGTCGGCGACTTCAACGCGGAGGCGGCGGCGCCGGAACTGGCACCGCTGTGGGGGCGGCTGACCGACGCGGTACCGGCCGGGGCCCGGCCCACCTACCCGGCGGGGGCCCCGGTCCGGCGGATCGACTACGTGACGGTCTCGGACGGCATCGGCGTACGGGGCGCGGCGGTGGCCGGCACCCTCGCCTCCGACCACCGCCCCGTCGTGGCGGACCTGGTGGTGCGCCGGGAACCGCAGTGACGTGCCCGGACGGCTCCGACCGCCCGGCGCCCCGTCAGTCGGTGGGACGGGTCAGGTCGTAGAGCGTGGTGCCGTCGACCGTGACCTTGGTGTAGTGGCTCTTGACCCACTGGGAGATGCTCGACGCGACGCCTCCGGAGCCCTTCCCGCCGGCGCCGTTCCCACGGGCCCCGGCGCCTGCACCGCCGCCTGCGCCCATCCGGCCGCCCGCGGCCGTCCCCCTGTCTGCGGCCGTCCCACCGCCTGCGGCCTTCCCGCCACCCCCGGCCTGCGCACCGGGCCCGGCGTTCCCACCGGCCCCGGCCGTCCCACCGGCCCCGGCCGTTCCACCGGCTCCGCCCATTCGACCGGGCCCGGGCATGCCGCCGGGTCCGGGCATCCCGCCGGGGCCGCCGCCCGTGCTCGGGACGAAGTAGTGGATCCGGCCCTGCCGCACGTACTTCTTGAACTGGGCGAGCGTCGGGGAGGGATCGCTGCCGTTGAAGCCGCCGATGGCCATGACCGGGCTCCCGGTCGCGAGTTGGTGACTTGCGGCGTTCTGGGCGCCGACGGTCGCGGCGACCCAGGTGTAGTCACCGGAGTCCCGCCGGAGGGCGTCCGCCACCTCGTCGCTGACCTTCCGTCCGCCCAGCAGCCCGCCCATGAGGCCCCCTTCGGCGCCCCCGCGCTCGGGCCCGGCGTGAGTTCCCCGGCCCTGGTTCATGCCGGGCGGGGCGTCCTGGGGACCGGCCGCACCACCCCGCCCGCCGCCGTTGCCCCCGGGCGGCATCCCCTGCGGCGCACCGTTCGGCGCGGCACCGCCCGGGGCGGCGCCGTTCCCGCCCGGGGCCCGCCCCGGGACGCCGGCCCCGTTCCCGCCGTCCACGCCGGGCGCGTTGGCCCGGCCGTTCCCCGCCATACCGGGCGGCATCCCGCCGCCCGGACGGCCCTTGCCTCCGGCGACGGCCGGTCCGGCCGTCACGATGGACCCGATGTGCCCGGTGCCGACCGTGCTGAGCGTGTACGCCAGCGGCCCGGCCAGCGACGCCGCCAGCCCCAGCGCCAGGACCACCGGCACCGCCCGCCCCGGCAGCCGCCGGGCGAACGCCAGCCCCGCCGCCGCGGCGAGCCCGGTGACGAGCACCGTCCACCGCAGCCACGGCAGCCAGTCCCCGCTCCGCCCCAGCAGGACGAACGCCCAGCCCGCCGTCACCGCGACCGTCCCGCCGAGCGCCGCCGACGCCACGGCGCCACGCCGCTCCCGGAGCGCCACGGCGCCCATGCCCACCACGGCCGCGAGATACGGCGCGAGGGCCACCGTGTAGTACTCGTGGAAGATCCCCGCCATGAAGCTGAAGACCCCGGCCGTCATCACCAGGGACCCGCCCCAGGCCAGGAACGCGGCCCGCGCGGGATCCGTCCGTCCCGCCCGCCGGGTCAGCAGCAGGCCCGCGACCAGCAGGATCAGTGCGGCGGGCAGCAACCAGGAGATCTGGCCGCCGACCGTGTCGCCGAACATCCGCCCGATGCCGGACCGTCCCCACGCGCCACCGCCCGGACCACCGCCTCCGCCGACGCTCCCGGTCTCCTCGCCGTTGATCCGGCCGAGGCCGTTGTAGCCCAGCGTCAGCTCCAGGAAGCTGTTGCTCTGGGAGCCGCCCACGTACGGGCGGGAGCCGGCGGGCCACAGTTCGACGGCCGCCACCCACCATCCGGCCGTCACCACCAGCGCCGCTCCGGCGAGCAGCAGTTGGCCGAGCCGCCGGCGCAGGGTCGTGGGGGCGCACACCGCGTAGAGCAGGGCGAGCGGCGGCAGGATCAGGAAGGCCTGCAGCGTCTTGGTGAGGAAGGCCAGCCCGACGGCGGCGCCCGCGCCGAGCAGCCATCCGGTGCGCGCCCCCTCCACGGCCCGCAGGACGCAGGCGACGGTGACGGTCATCAGCAGCGCGAGCAGGGCGTCCGGGTTGTTGAACCGGAACATCAGCGCCGCCACCGGGGTGAGCGCCAGCACCCCGCCGGCGAGCAGCCCGGCCACCGGGCCGTGGGACCGCCGTACCGACCCGTGGAGCACCGCGACGGCGGCCGCGCCCATCAGCACCTCGGGCACCAGAACCGCCCAGGAGTGCAGCCCGAAGAGCCGCACGGACAGGGCCATCGGCCAGAGCGCGGCCGGCGGCTTGTCGACGGTGATGGAGTTGCCGGCGTCCAGGGAGCCGAAGAAGAACGCCTTCCAGCTCTCGCTGCCCGCCTGGACCGCCGCCGAGTAGTACGAGTTGGCGTACCCGGAGGCCTGGAGGTTCCACAGGTACAGCAGCAGCGTGCCGAGCAGCAGCGCGAGGAACGCGGGCCGCACCCAGCGGGGGTCCTCGGCCCGGCCGCGCCAGGCCGAGGAGAGCCGCCCGCGGGGCGGCCCGGCCGGTGGTCCGCCGGGGGCGGGGGCCGGAGGCGTCAGGACGGCGCCCCCTGCCCCCGCCCGGGAGGTCGTCTCGTCGTGGCGCTCGGTCATCGGGTGCTCCGGGGGTCGTGGGTGTACGGGTACGAGGGGGTGCGAGAGGGGGAGGGGGCCGCCCCATCGGCGGAGGCGCCGTCGGGACCGGCGCCTCCGCCGAGAGAAGTCCCGTCGAGGGAAGCCCCGTCGAGGCAGGCGCCGTCGAGGGAGGCACGATCAGGGGAAGCACAGTCGGAGGAAGCACAGTCGGGGAAAGCACCGTCGGGGCAGGCACCCTCGGGGCAGGCCCGTCCCGAGCCGCCCGCGGGCTCGCCTCCCCGCGCCGGCTCCCGCCGCCCGGGGAAGACCCAGGCCCGCAGCAGCAGGAACCGCAGCACCGTCGCCGCCAGGTTCGCGACGATCAGCACCGCCGCCTCCGTCGTCCGGGACGGGCTGCCGGCCCCCTGGAGGGCGGCCAGGGAGCCGCTGGTCAGCGCCAGGCCGATGCCGAAGATCACCAGCCCCTGGGCCTGGTGCCGTACGGCGCGCTCCCGGCCCCGGACCCCGAAGGTGAACCTCCGGTTGGCCGCGGTGTTGCCGACCGCCGCGAGCAGCAGCGCCACCGCGTTGGCCGTCTGCGGCCCCGCCTCCAGCCGGAACAGGGCGTACAGCGCCAGGTGCACCAGGGTGCTCAGCGCCCCCACGACGCAGAAGCCCAGCAGCTGACGGGCCAGTCCGCGGGGCACCCCGGCGAGTTCGCGGTCCCGCGGGTCGTCACCGAACGGCCGGGTCAGCCGGGCGAGCGGCAGCGCGCCGGTGCGCAGCGCCCGCGCCACCCGCCAGACCCCCTTGAGGTCCTCGACGGCCGTCCGGACGATGTCCACCCGGCTGTCCGGGTCGTCCACCCAGTCCACCGGCACCTCGTGGATCCGCAGCCCGGCACGCTCGGCGAGGACCAGCATCTCGGTGTCGAAGAACCACCCGGTGTCCTCCACCATCGGCAGCAGCAGCTCCGCGACGTCCTTCCGGATCGCCTTGAAGCCGCACTGCGCGTCGCTGAACCGGGCGGCCAGGCCGCCGCGCAGCAGGAGGTTGTAGCCGCGCGAGATCAGCTCCCGCTTGGGTCCGCGCACCACCCGTGAACTGTGCGCCAGCCGCGAGCCGATCGCGAGGTCGGAGTGGCCGGAGATCAGCGGTGCGACGAGCGGCAGCAGCGCGTTGAGGTCGGTGGAGAGGTCCACGTCCATGTAGGCCAGCACGGGGGCCGGGGACATGGACCAGACGGCGCGCAGCGCCCGCCCGCGGCCCTTCTCCTCCAGCCGGACCGCGGTGACCTCCTCGATCAGCGCGTCGAGCCGGGCCGCCACCTGCGGTGTGCGGTCGCTGCTCGCGTTGTCGGCGACGGTTATGCGGAAGCCGTAGGGGAAGGTGCGGGTGAGGTGACCGTGCAGCCTGCGGACACACGGCTCCAGGTCGGCCTGCTCGTTGTGGACGGGGATGACGACGTCCAGGACCGGTTCGCCGCCGGCGGTCCGCGGCCGGAGGGCCGGCAGATGCCCGCGCGTGGGCAGGGTGCCCGGGAGAGTCTGGGTTCGCATGCCGACGACGCTCTCCGCACGGGCTGTCACGGCCGTGTGATCCGCCTGTGGGCCGGCTGTGAGTCCGGCGCGCTGTGAGTCCGGCGCCCGCCCCGTGGGCGCGCCCTCCGTACCCCGGCGCGCGGGCCCTCACGCCGCGGACAGCGCCACCGCACAGCCCTCACGCCGCGGACAGCGCCACCGCGAAGACCGTGCGGCCGGGGGTGCTCCGCACCTCCACCCGCCCTCCGTGGGCGCCCACCACCGCCTGCACGATGGCCAGTCCGAGCCCGGTGCTGCCCGCGGTGCGGCCGCGCGAGGCGTCACCGCGGGCGAACCGCTCGAAGACGTGCGGCAGCAGGTCCTCCGGGATCCCGGGCCCGTCGTCGTCGATCTCCAGCAGCAGCTCCCCCGCCGCCGGCCGCAGCACCCGTGCCGTCACCGTCGTGCCGCCCGGGGTGTGGCTGCGGGCGTTCCCCAGCAGGTTGAGGAGTACCTGGTGCAGCCGTTCCGGGTCGCCGTGCACCAGCGCCGGTTCGTCGGGGAGTTCCAGCCGCCAGCGGTGGTCCGGCCCGGCCGCCCGGGCGTCGCTCACCGCGTCCACCACCAGCGGCGACAGGTCCGTCTCGGCGCGGGCGAGCGGCCGGCCGGCGTCCAGCCGGGCGAGCAGCAGCAGATCCTCGACCAGCGTGGTCATCCGGGCCGCCTCCGACTCGATGCGGCCGAGCGCGTACCGGGTGTCGGGGCCCGTCTCCTCCCGGCCGCGCCGGGTCAGCTCGGCGTACCCGCGGATCGAGGCCAGCGGGGTGCGCAGCTCATGGCTGGCGTCCGCGACGAACTGCCGCACCCGGGTCTCGCTCGCGTGCCGGGCGGCGAGGGCCGACCCGACGTGCCCGAGCAGCCGGTTGAGCGCCGCCCCGACCTGGCCGACCTCCGTCCGCGGATCGGTGTCGTCCTCCGGGACCCGCTCGTGCAGGGCGACCTCGCCGCGGTCGAGGCGGAGTTCGGACACCCGGGCCGCGGTCGCGGCCACCCGGCGCAGCGGCCGCAGCGCGACCCGGATCATCACCGTGCCGGCCAGCCCGGCCGCGGCCAGCGCCGCCCCCGCGACGCACACCTCGGCGACGATCAGCGTGTCGACCGTGTCCCGGACGTCCTGCAGCGGCAGTCCGACGACGAGGCTGCCGCCGTCCCGGTCGAGGTCCCGCACCGCGCGCACCCGGTAGCTGCCGAGCCCCGGGAGCTCGACGGTCCGCGGGGCACCGTCGGCGGCCGGCCGGCCGAGGGCCGCGGTCCGGGCGGCGGTGAGCGGCTCGGCCTCACCCCGCTCGGTGCTGCGCACCGCCGAGACGACGCGCTTCCCGGACAGTTCGGCACCGATGGTGCCGGGCGGCTGTCCGGGCCCGGTGACGAAGCCGAGGTCGCCGCCCGGCACCGGCGGCCGGAACCGCACGACCCGATCGGCGATGCCCCGGAGCTGGGCGTCCCGCTGCCCGTGGAGGTAGGCGTCCAGCGTGATCGTGGTGACGCCGCCGATGACCGCGCAGACCACGGCGATCAGGGCGACGGAGGTGAGGACGAGCCGGGTGCGCAGCGACCGCACCCGGCGCTGCCCCGGGCCGGTCCGGCGCGGGAGACGCGGCCGGACGCGCGGAGCGCGCAGCCCGGCACGCGGGGAACGCCCGCGCCCTGGCGGGAAGACCGGGCGACCGCACAGGGACCGCGGTCCGCCGCCGGCGGCCCGCCCGGGAACGCGCACCGCTCACTCCCCCGGCTTGATCAGATAGCCGGCCCCCCGCCGGGTGTGGATCATCGGCGACCGCCCGGCGTCGATCTTCCGCCGCAGATACGAGATGTAGAGCTCGACCACATTGGCCTGCCCGCCGAAGTCGTAGGACCACACCCGGTCGAGGATCTGCGCCTTGGAGAGCACCCGGCGCGGATTGCGCATCAGGTAGCGCAGCAGCTCGAACTCGGTGGCGGTGAGGTGGATCGGCCGCCCCGCCCGCCGCGCCTCGTGGCTGTCCTCGTCCAGCACCAGATCCCCGACGACCAGCAGCGCGTCCGGCGTACGCGCCGCCGCCGCGCCGGAGCGCCGCAGCAGCCCGCGCAGCCGGGCCACGACCTCCTCCAGGCTGAACGGCTTCGTCACGTAGTCGTCCCCGCCCGCGGTGAGTCCGGCGATCCGGTCCTCCACCGCATCCTTGGCGGTCAGGAACAGCACCGGCACCTCGGGGCGGTCGCGGCGCAGCCGCGCCAGCACGGTGAGACCGTCCAGGTCCGGCAGCATGATGTCGAGCACCACGGCGTCCGGACGGAACTCCCGGGCGGTCCGCAGCGCACCGGCCCCGTCGCCCGCGCTGCGCACCTCCCAGCCCTCGTAGCGCAGGGCCATGGACAGCAGGTCGGCGAGGGCGTTCTCGTCGTCCACGACGAGGACCCGTACCGGCCCGCCGTCGGGCCGCAGCAGTTCGGAACGCCCGGTGGGCGCGGTCGCGGTCATGTCCTCAACGCTCGGCGGGCGCTCTGAGAGAGCGCTGTGGGACACCTGTGAATCAGCTGAGAATGCCACGGCCCCGACCGCACCCCCGTTGCCCGCCCACGCACCGGGCCGGCGCCGAGGTCAGAACAGCCCGTCCTGCACTGCGCCGCCCTCGCCCCCGCCCGCGCCCGCGGCGAGCCGGCGGACGGGCGCGCTGGTCACCGCCGCCGGCTCAGCGGCCCGCAGCGGCCATCCCGCCATCAGCCGGGTGTCGATCACCAGCAGGCCGCCGTCGGTGCCGAGATGGAGGTCCGGCCCCGCCACCCCCAGCAGCTCACCCGCCACCACCGCGCCCTCGCGCAGCTCGGTGACCTCGGCCGACGGCTCCGCGGCGGCCCGTTCCGCGAGCCGTTCGAGGCCGAACGCAGCGGTGTGGTCCACCGGTTCACAGGGGCAGCGCTCCAGGGACTCCGGCCAGCCGGGCAGCCCGGCCACCCGCGCGTGCAGCGCGGCCAGTTCCGCGCGGCGGTCGGCGACCGGGGGCAGCGCCGTCCGCACGGCCCGCTTCCGCGCGTAGGGGACGCGGTCGCGCACCGTCAGCGCGGAGCCCAGCAGTTCCTCCGCCCGCCGCGCCGCCATGAGGGGCCCGCGCCCCAGCCAGGTGAACGCCACGGCGCCCTGCTCCAGCAGCCGGGCGCTGCCTCGCGCCTCCGCGGTGATCCCCACCTTGAGCAGCCCCGGGCCGAACCAGGCCAGATAGACGCGGTACGGCTGCGGGTCGTCGGCCCGGGTGTCGGCCGCCACCGACCGGGAGCGGTCGAGCCGCGCGCAGTCCGCGCACTGCGCCCGGGTGCCGCGCACCGGAATCGCGGCATCCGCCGGGCACGGCGTGCGCCGGCCCCCGCGCCACACCCCGGTGCAGCCCCGGCCGCCGTCGGCGACGAACGCCAGGCTCCGCCCCGCGGTCAGCGGACTCGTCCGCTCCCCGGCTCCGGCGCCGTGCCGGCCCGGCCGGTACCACCCCAGGACGGGCCCCTCCGGCCGCCAGAGCGAGCCGGTGCACCGCCACTGCGCTCCGCCGGACACCACCACCTCCCGCAGCCGGTCCGCGCCCCATGCAATCACGGGTACGGAGGTGCGACAGCGCAGGTGAACGGCGTGCGACGGCACCACGGGATGCGGCCTCCCAGGTCCCGGCGCAACCTGAAGGGAGGATCCGCCCGGTGGAGGGCGAGGCAGGTGACAGGCGGAGCCGGGGTGCCGACGGCATGATCGCCGCGGCAGCAGTGGCAGGAGGAGAGCGATGAGCGATCAGCTGTTCCTGGCGTACGACTATCCCGTCCTGGGCGCCTTCTGGACGGTGATGTGGATCTTCCTCTGGGTCTTCTGGCTGGTTCTGCTGTTCCGGGTGATCACCGATGTGTTCCGCGACCACGACATGAGCGGCCCGGCGAAGGCGGCCTGGATCCTCTTCGTGATCGTCGTGCCCTTCCTGGGCGTGCTCGCCTATGTGATCGTGCGCGGCGAGGGCATGGGCAAGCGCGAGATCCGGCACGTGCGGGAGCAGCAGGCGGCGTTCAACGACT
>NZ_JBEOXS010000064.1:0-38158 GCF_040296705.1 Streptomyces sp. NPDC002055 | reverse complement strand
CGCAGCTCCTCCTGCTCCCGGGCGTGGGCCCCCTCCCGGGCGTGGGACTCCTCGCGGGTGCTGGAGTCAGGGCGGTCGTGAGCCCCCGCTCGCGGCACCGCAGCCGAAGAGCCCGCCGACGGGACCGCGGCGGAAGCCACCGCTCCACCCCGGTCACCGGAGGTTCCGCCACCGGGCGGGCCGCCGGGAACCCTCGTCGCCCACGGGACATCGGCCCCCCGCCGCGGGCTCCAGCTCGTCAGGACTCGGGCCGCGTTTTTGTGCAGGCTCACTTCTCGCTGTCGCCCTCGCCGTCCCGGCCCGTTCCGTCGCCCTTGCCGGATCCGCCCTCGTCCGATCCGCCCGTGCCCGGCCCGCTCGTGCCCGGCCCGTCCTCGCCCGGTGCGCCGCCGTCCTGGGCGCCGTCCTTGTCGAGCCGCGGCTTCCCGCCGCTCGCGGCCTCCCCGAGCATCTTGTCGATCTCCGAGAAGTCCATCTGCTCGCCGTGCACGAACCCGTCGGGGTCGTCCAGGTCCTGGGCCGTCGGCAGCATGTCCGGGTGGGCCCACAGCCCGTCCCGGCCGTCCACTCCGCGGGCGTCCGTCAGCGACGCCCACAGCCGGGAGGCGTCCCGCAGCCGGCGCGGCCGCAGCTCCAGCCCGATCAGTGTGGCGAAGGTCTGCTCCGCCGGGCCGCCGCTGGCGCGCCGTCGCCGCAGGGTCTCCCGCAGCCGGTCCGCGGACGGCAGATGCGGTGCCGCCGCGGCGTGCACCACCGCGTCCACCCAGCCCTCGACCAGGGCGAGAGCCGTCTCCAGCCGGGCGAGCGCGGCCTTCTGCTCCGGGGTGTCCTCCGGCTGGAACATGCCCTGCTGCAGCGCCTCCTGCAGCTGCTCCGGGTGGGTCGGGTCCAGCTGGCCCACCGCGTCCTCCAGCTTCGCGGTGTCGACCTTGATCCCCCGCGCGTAGCCCTCGACGGCGCCGAACAGATGCGACCGCAGCCAGGGGACATGGGCGAAGAGCCGCTGGTGGGCGGCCTCGCGCAGCGCGAGGTACAGCCGCACCTCCTCCTGCGGGACGCCCAGGCCCTTGCCGAACGCCTCGATGTTGACCGGCAGCAGCGCGGCCTTGCCCGCGGGGCCCAGCGGCAGCCCGATGTCGCTCGAGCCGACCACCTCGCCCGCCAGCATGCCGACGGCCTGGCCGATCTGGGTGCCGAACATGGCGCCGCCCATGGAGCGCATCATCCCGAGCAGCGGGCCCGCCATGGCCTGCATCTCCTCGGGGAGCACATCGCCCATCGCCGCGCCGACCCGCTCGGCGACGGGATCCACCAGGTCCTTCCAGACCGGGAGCGTCGCCTCGACCCACTCGGCCCGGCTCCACGCCACGGCGGTGCCCGAACCCGACGGCAGCGAGGTGACGCCGTCCAGCCAGAGATCGGCCAGCCGTACGGACTCCTCCACGGCCGCCCGCTCGTGCGGCCCGACGCTGGAGTCCTTGGTGCCGTCGGAGGTGCCCTGGGCAACGGTCTGGCGCGCGATGTCCTTGGCCATGTCCCAGTTCACCGGGCCGCCCTCGTACGAGAGCATCTGCCCGAGCTGCTGGAAGGCCGCCCCGAGGTCGTTCGGGTTCAGCGAGCCGAACATCGCCGCGAGGGGGTTGTCCCCGGCGTTGCCACCGAGCCCGCCGCCGAACCCGAAGGGATTCGCGGGGCCCTGATGGCCGCCCTGGCCCCCCTTCTTCTTGCCGTCGTCGCCGTCTTCCGGCTCCTCCGGCGGAAGGCCGAATCCGAATGGGTTGTCACTCACGGGTTTCCTCGGCTCGTAGGGACCGCCGGCCCGGGACCGGCGGCGACTGCCCGACAACACCCAGCGTAGACACTCCGCCCACCTCTAGGCTCGGTGCTTGGCCGCCCCGATGCCTGCGGCAGGATGAACGCCAACTGGTACGTACGCGTCACTTCCGGTACGTACTGAAGACAACCGCTGGAGACGCCCGGTGAGTTCCCCAGATCGAGAAGTTCGCGCAGCGCGAAACGATGCTGCGGCGCCCTCGCGGCGCCCCGTTGTCGCGGTCACCGGAGCCGCGACCGGTGTCGGTGCCCTCCTCACGGAGCGGCTCGCGACGTCCCAGGAGATCAAGCAGGTCGTGGCGATCGACGAGCGCCGCGGCGAGGTGTCGGAAGCCCAGTGGCACCTGCTGGACGTGCGGGATCCGGCCATTGCCGAGAAGCTGCGGGGCGCCGATGTCGTGGTGCACCTCGCCCTGGATCTCGACCTCGAGGGCGACCCCGCGGCCCGTACGGCGTACAACGTGCGAGGCGCCCAGACCGTGCTCACCGCCGCCGCGGCGGCCGGCGTGCACCGCGTCGTCCTCTGCACCTCGGCGATGGTCTACGGGGCGCTGCCCGACAACGACGTACCGCTCGCCGAGGACGCGGAGCTCCGCGCGACCGCCGAGGCCACCGGCGTCGGCGACCTGCTGGAGATCGAGCACCTCGCCCGCCGCGCGCCCCGCGCGCACCCCGGTCTCAACGTCACGGTGGTCCGGCCGGCCATCCTGGTCGGCGGCACCGACACCGCCCTCACCCGCTACTTCGAGTCCCCGCGCCTGCTGGTCGTCGCCGGGTCCCGCCCGACCTGGCAGTTCTGCCACATCGAGGACCTGGTGAGCGCCCTGGAGTACGCGGCGCTGGAGAAGGTCGAGGGCGAGTTCGCGGTCGGCTGCGACGGCTGGCTGGAGCAGGAGGAGGTCGAGGAGCTGACCGGAATCCGGCGCATGGAGCTGCCGTCCGCGGTGGCCCTGGGGGCCGCCTCACGGCTGCACCGCCTCGGCCTCACCCCCTCGCCGGCGGGCGACCTCGCGTACACCATGCACCCCTGGGTGGTGAGCGGCAGCAGGCTGCACGACGCGGGATGGCGGCCCGGCTGGACGAACGAGGAGGTCCTCGCGGAGCTGCTGGAGGAGGTCGCCGGACGGCACACCGTCGCCGGGCGGCGGCTCGGCCGCAAGGACGCGACCACGCTCGGCGCGGCCGGCGCGACGGTGGCCCTGGTGGGTACGGCGGCCCTGGTCAGGCGGGCCCGCAAGGCGCGCCGCCGGGTGTAGCGCGCCGCCCCTCCCGCGAGCGGAAACATTCTTTCGGAATACGGATTCCCTGATCCAGACAGGTGCGACACGATGGACGGTATGGCAGGCACGCACGACCACCCCGGCGAGGCGGGAGCGCCGGACCCGGTCCGTCTCGTCGAGATCCGTCAGGCCCCGCTCTCCGTCGACGAGGTGTTCGCGGCCGTCGGGGACGCCTCCGCGGGCGGCACGGCGCTCTTCGTCGGCACCGTCCGGGACCACGACGGCGGAGCGGACGTCTCCGCCCTCGGCTACTCCTGCCACCCGACCGCCGAGGCGGAGATGCGCCGCCTCGCTGAGCGGGTCGCCGCGGACTTCCCCGTTCGGGCGCTGGCCGCCGTCCACCGGGTGGGTGACCTCTCGGTGGGTGACCTCGCGGTGGTCGTCGCGGTCTCCTGTCCGCACCGGCAGGAGGCGTTCGCGGCCTGCCGCCGCCTGATCGACGACCTCAAGCGCGAGGTGCCGATCTGGAAGCACCAGGAATTCGCGGATGGAACGGCGGACTGGGTGGGCGTCTAGCGGGCGTCCGGCCGCCCGCTGAATGGCCGACTCCGCTTGCGTAACCGGCCCCCTGACGCAAGCGTTGATCGGGCGGATGGTTAATCTGCTCATCGGTCAGTTGCGGTTGTGTATGGGGTCGGGAGGCCGGTATGGCGGCGCTTGCATGGTTGCTGATTCCGGTCGTCGCGGCTCTCGTCGCCGCGGTCTGGGCGCGTTGGGCGGCCCGGAACCGCAAGGTCGAGGATGTCGCGGAGCTGGACGGCTATGCGCGCTTCCGCGAGGCGATGGAACGGTCCCGCTCCGGCTCCGACGCGGCCTGACGGCACCGGACGAGCCCCACCGGCCCACGATCCGGAAGCCCGCAGCCCGCAGCCCGCGCGGGGGCAGGTCCCCGGCAGGCGGTGCGCATCCGGCGCGGCCAGGGACCGCCACCGCGGCCGTTGCCCCGGACCCGCGCTCCGGCCGCACCCGGTCCCGGACGTGCCGTCCCGGCCGTGAACCGCTGCCGCGGTGGCGCCCCGTGGCCGGCGGACCGGAAGCAGCGGCCCCGGAATTGCACTGTCGGACCCGTCCCGTACTGTCGTTCCATGCCACGCCGCACCGCGACGATGCTCGCTTCGATCCTGACGCTGATCGCGCTGCTGTGCGCCGGGGTGCTGATCCCCGTCCCGTACTCCGAGATGTCTCCCGGCCCGACGGTGAACACCCTCGGCGAGCACGGCGGTGAGCCGGTGCTGCAGGTCTCCGGGCACAAGACCTATCCCGCCTCCGGCAACCTCAACATGACCACGGTCCGGGTGACCGGCGCCGACTACCGGATGAACCTCTTCGAGGCGGTCTACGGCTGGCTCTCCCACGACAACGCCGTGGTGCCGCACAACACGCTCTACCCCGACGGCCAGACCGCGGAGCAGGCCAACCAGGAGAACGCCGAGGAGTTCAGCCAGTCCCAGGAGAGCGCCAAGGTCGCGGCTCTCCGGCAGCTCGACATCCCGGTCTCGGCCCGTGTGGTCGTCGGCTCCGTGGTCAAGGGCAGCCCGGCCCAGGGCCGGCTGCACGCCGGCGATGTGATCAAGGCCGTGGACGGGAAGCGCATCGCACAGCCCGGGGACGTCGCGAAGGTGGTGACGCGCCACGAGCCGGGCGAGAAGGTCGAGTTCACCATCGTCCCGGCCAAGGCCGCGGCCGCCGCCGAGAAGGCGGGCAAGCCCGAGCCGCGCGGCACCCGGACGGTGACCGTGCCGACGAAGAAGGCGCCGGGCGACGACCGGGCGATCGTCGGGATCCAGGCCGGCACCGACCACACGTTCCCGTTCGAGGTGGACATCAAGCTCGCCGACGTGGGCGGACCGAGCGCGGGGCTGATGTTCGCCCTGGGCATCGTGGACAAGCTGACCCCGGGTGATCTCACCGGCGGGACGTTCGTGGCCGGCACCGGCACCATCGAGGACGACGGCACGGTCGGCCCGATCGGCGGCATCGAGATGAAGACCGTCGGAGCCCGCGGCAAGGGTGCCCGCTACTTCCTGACGCCCGAGGACAACTGTGCCGCCGCGGCCAGGGACGTGCCCGCCGGTCTCACCCTGGTGAAGGTCGACACGATCCGGGACGCCGTGACGTCCCTGGAGAAGATCCGCAAGGGCGACACCGGACAGCTGCCGGAGTGCGCCAAGGGCTGACCGGGCGGCCCGGCCGCACAACAGCGGCCCGCCCGCCCGCCCGCAGCGGCGGGGACGCACGCCGCCCGGACCGGCTCCGGACGCGGCCGGGGCGCCGGGACGGGCCGCCGCCGAGCCCCGCGGCCGGGCCGCGCGACGGCGGGAACGACGGCGGGACGGCGGGTGGCTTTCGTCCGGACCGTTCGGGTCCCGCGGGCCCGGGGCGGGATCCGGGCGGGACGCCCCGGGCTCCACTGCGACGTGCCGCCCCGCCTACTCCGCGAACGTCGCAGACAGCGCTTCGGCCAGCCCCGGCACCAGATCGGAACCGGTGAGCACCTCGGTCGGGGAGTCCTTCTCCTTCAGCCGCAGCGCCGTCTCGCGGGAACCGTCCCGCAGCACGGCGACCGTCATCCGGACCTCCTGCCGGTCCGGGTGGGCCGTCACCCACTCCGCCAGCCGGGCATCGTCCAGGCCCTCGGGCACGGACGCCTCGGCGGACGGCGGGAGCATCAGCCGCTCCACGGTCATGGCGCAGCCGGCGACGGCGCCGGGCCAGGCGATGGTGGCGAGGAACTCGTCGAGCGGTGCCCCGGCGGGCAGCTCGTCCTGTTCCACGGGGGTGAGGGAAGCGGCCTCCGCCGCGTCGTCGATGCCGAGCTGGGCGGCCAGGCCCGGTTCCTCGGCACGCAGCCGTTCGGTGTCGACAAGGGCGAAGAGCCGGGCGGGCTGGTCCCAGCCGAGCCCCGCCGCGTAGGCGTCGATCTCGAGGACGGCGCGGGTCAGCGGGTTCGCGGCCATGGGCGTGCTACCGGGGGAGTGGTTGGACATGCTCGATATCTTGCCCCCTTCGTGACCCGGAACGGGAACTGGGTAAAGCCTGAGTAAGTTGCAGGAGTGGGCCCCTACTATCGCGGGGGCCCGCTCATACGACAGCGAAACATCGAGGTGCGCACCTTGGCTTTCCAGATGCCGGACCGCGGCGGAGGCCCGACAGGGCCGCGGATCAGAGTCGGCCGACCGTCCCGGCGCGTCCGGACCCTGTTCATGACACTGGGCGTGCTGGCCGTGCTGGCCATGCTCTTCGTCATGTTCGCCGGGTTCTGGACGGACTGGCTCTGGTACCGCTCGGTCGACTACTCGTCGGTCTTCACGACGACCCTGTGGACCAAGATCGGCCTCTTCCTCGTCTTCGGCCTGCTGATGGCGGGGGCCGTGGGCGTCAACATCTGGCTCGCCCACCGGCTGCGGCCGCCGCTCAGCGCCATGTCGGTCGAGCAGCAGAGCCTCGACCGCTACCGTATGAGCATCGCCCCGTACAAGAAGTGGGTGCTGCTCGCGGTCACCGCCCTCATCGGGCTGATCGCCGGGGCCTCGGCCTCCGGCCAGTGGCGCACCTGGCTGCTGTGGGTCAACGGCGTTCCGTTCGGTACGAAGGACCCGCAGTTCGACAAGGACGTCTCCTTCTACTCCTTCGATCTGCCCTGGTACCGCTTCCTGCTGGGCTTCGGCTTCGCCGCGGCGGTGCTGAGCCTGATCGCCGCCGCCCTGGTCCACTACCTCTACGGCGGTCTGCGGATCACCAGCCCGGGGGCCCGGGCCACCGCCGCGGCGACGGGCCATCTGTCCGTGCTGCTCGGTGTCTTCGTCTCGCTCAAGGCGGTCGCCTACTGGCTCGACCGGTACGGCCTCGCGGTCAAGTCGAGCGACCTGAAGTCCACCAACGGCTGGACCGGCCTGCGGTATGTCGACGCCAACGCCTATCTCCCGGCGAAGACCATCCTCTTCTGCATCGCGGTCATCTGCGCCCTGCTCTTCTTCGCCACGCTGTGGCGGCGCACCTGGCAGCTCCCGGTCATCGGGTTCGGGCTGATGGTGCTGTCCGCGATCCTCATCGGCGGGCTGTACCCGGCGATCGTGCAGAAGTTCCAGGTCCAGCCGAACGAGCAGGCGAAGGAAGCGCAGTACATCCAGAAGAACATCGATGCCACGCGCAAGGCGTACGACATCGACGACTCGCAGGTCAGCGACTACTCCGGCAAGAGCACGCAGACCGATGACCGGAAGCTGCGCAGCGACGCCGAGAGCACCGCGAGCATGCGGCTGCTGGACCCCAACATCGTCTCGCCGACGTACCAGCAGCTCCAGCAGGTCCGGGGCTACTACGGCTTCCCCGCCACGCTCGACGTCGACCGTTACCCGGGCAAGGACGGCAAGGAGCAGGACACCGTCATCGGCCTGCGCGAGCTGAACATCAACGGGATCCCCGAGCGGAACTGGATCAACGACCACTTCAAGTACACCCACGGCTACGGCGCGGTGGCGGCCAAGGGCACCTCGGTGACGCCGGGCGGCGCCCCGGACTTCACCGAGTACGACCTGCCGACCAAGGGCCGGCTGGGCACCTACCAGCAGCGGGTCTACTACGGCGAGAAGACCTCGCAGTACTCGATCGTCGGCGGTCCGCAGAAGGAGCTCGACTACTCCGACGCCGAGGGCGAGAAGCTCTACCGGTACACCGGCAAGAGCGGCGTCAACCTGGCGAATCCGGTGAACCGGGCGGCCTACGCGGTGGCCTTCGGCGAGCCGCAGATCCTCTACTCCGGTGCCATCGGTGACGGTTCGCGGATCCTGTACAACCGCACGCCCAAGGAGCGCGTCGAGTCGGTGGCGCCCTGGCTCACCATCGACGGCGACGCCTATCCCGCGGTCGTGAACGGCCGGATCCAGTGGATCGTCGACGCCTACACGACGTCGAACGGCTACCCGTACTCCTCGCGCACCACGCTGGGCGACACCACGGCCGACTCGCTCACCAACGGTCAGCGCACGGTGGTGGCCCAGCAGAACCAGGTCAACTACATCCGCAACTCGGTCAAGGCGACCGTCGACGCCTTCACGGGCAAGGTGGAGCTCTACGAGTGGGACACCAAGGACCCGGTCCTCAAGACCTGGAAGAAGGCGTTCCCGGGCACGGTGAAGGCCAAGTCCTCCATCGACAAGGACCTGATGCGGCACCTGCGGTACCCGCAGGACCTGTTCAAGGTGCAGCGCCAGCTGCTGACCCGCTACCACGTCACCAAGGCCGTGCAGTTCTACAGCGGCAGTGAGGTCTGGCAGGTGCCGAACGACCCGACGAACAAGTCGGGGAACGCGGTGCCGCCGTACTACCTCAGCATGAAGATGCCGGACCAGAAGGCGCAGTCGTTCTCGCTCACGACGACATTCACGCCCCGCGGCCGGGAGAACCTCGGTGCCTTCATGGCCGTGGACGCCGACGCCGAGAGCGACGAGTTCGGCAAGATCAGAATCCTGAAGCTGCCGTCCAACACCACGGTGTCCGGTCCGCAGCAGGTGCAGAGCAAGTTCAACTCCGAGACGGCCATCGCCAACGAGATCAACATCCTCAAGAGAGGTGACTCGGAGGTCGAGTACGGCAATCTCCTGACCGTCCCGCTCGACGGCGGCCTGCTCTACGTCGAACCGGTCTATGTGCGCGGCGCCGGCACCAACTACCCGCTGCTGAAGAAGGTTCTGGTCTCGTACAACGACCAGACCGCCTTCCGCAACACCCTGGGCGAGGCGCTCGACGAGGTCTTCGGCAAGCAGGGCGGCACGACGAAGCCGCCGGGCGAGGGCACCCGTCCGCCGTCCGCCGATCCGACGGTGCGCGCGGCGCTCGACGACGCCCAGAAGGCGTTCGAGGCGGGCCAGAAGGCGCTGGCCGACCAGGACTGGACCGCCTACGGCAAGGCCCAGGAAGACCTGGAGGCGGCGCTGAAGCGGGCCGCCGACGCCGAGGCGAAGGCGGACCGGAAGCCGGCCGACCAGAAGCCCGGGAACAGCTGAGTAAGGCTCCACCCCGCAGCGTGGTAGTGTTACACACACAACGGCGCGGGGTGGAGCAGCTCGGTAGCTCGCTGGGCTCATAACCCAGAGGTCGCAGGTTCAAATCCTGTCCCCGCTACGAAAGAAGGGCCCGGAGTCAATGACTCCGGGCCCTTCGCTTGTGTGGGGGACAGTTGGGAGTCCGGCGTTTGGCACAACGTCGTGTCGGGAAGTCGACAAAACGCCGAAGTGACTTCACGGGCTGCGGTATACGAGGTGTACGCGGGTTGCGGGTGGTGCGACGATGGCCCTTATGGGGGACAAGGCAAATCTGTTGGAAACAGGTCGGTTTGTGAGCCCACCCGACGACGGGCAGGGCCCGCTCGCATCCGCAGCCGGACCGGGCTGCACCGAGACCACGACACTCCCCGCCGACACGGACGAGGAGACGACCCGGCACCGGCACGCCGCCGAGATCGGCGACACCGAATCGATGAGCGTCCTCGGCGCTCTGCTGCTGCGCCGGGGCGATCTCGACGGCGCGGAGCCCTATCTGCGGGCCGCCACCGCCACGGGGGACCGGGCGGCGGCCAACAACCTCGGCGTCCTGCTGCACCAGCGCGGCTACGCGGACGAGGCCGCGGGCTGGTGGCGGATCGCCGCCGTGGCCGGCTCGGCCGCGGCCGCGCACGCCCTCGGCCGCCATTACCGGGAGCGCGGTGACGAGCCCGCCGCCGAGTACTGGCTGCGCCAGTCCGCCGAATCGGGCCACGCCCTCGGCGCCTACGCCCTGGCGGACCTGCTGGAGCACCGCGGCGACGCCGTCGCCGAGCGCTGGTTCCGGGCGGCCGCCGACCAGGGGCACCGCGAGGCCGCGTACCGGCTCGCCCGCATCCTGGACCGGCACCACCCCGGCCACGAGCCGGACGACCCGCGCCGCCCGGACCCGTTCGGTACGTCCACGGGCCGCCGGGCGGTCCCGGAACCGTCCGGCGAGGACCCGGCCGCCGCGGCCGGCGAGGCCGAGCAGTGGTACCGGCAGGCCGCGGCGCGCGGCCACCGGCGTGCCGCACTGCACCTCGGCACCCTGCTCGAGGAGCGGGGCGACATCCAGGAGGCCGGCCGCTGGTACCTCACCGCGGCCAAGGACGGGGAGCCCCGCGCCGCCTGCGCGCTCGGCTTCCTGCTGCGCGACGCCGGGGACACCGACAGCGCCGCGGTCTGGTGGCGGCGCGCGGCCCAGGACGGCGACGGCAACGCCGCCAACGCGCTGGGCGCCCTGCACGCCGACCGCGGTGAGCCGCAGACCGCCGAGCGCTGGTACCGCGCCGCGCTCGACGCCGGGGACCACAACGGCGCGTTCAACCTCGGGCTGCTCTGCGCCGAGCAGGACCGCACCGCCCAGGCCGAGCAGTGGTACCGCCGCGCCGCCTACACCGGGCACCGCGAGGCCGCCAACGCGCTCGCGGTCCTGCTGCTCCAGCAGGGCGACCCCGCGGGGGCGGAGCCGTGGTTCTCCAAGGCCGCCGAGGCGGGCAGCGTGGACGCGGCCTTCAACCTCGGCATCCTGCACGCCGGACGGCACGAGACGGCCGCCGCGCGCCAGTGGTACGAGCGTGCCGCCGCGGCCGGGCACACCGAGGCGGCCCTGCAGGTCGCCATCGCGCTGCTCCGCGACGGCGACGAGCGCACGGCGGAGCGTCATCTGCGCTGTGCGGCCGGTGGCGGCAGCGCGGAGGCTGCCTTCCGCCTGGGCACCCTGCTGGAGCGGCGGCAGCGGCCGGAGGAAGGGGACGGCACGGCCACCGAGTGCGAGGAGTGGTTCGAGCGGGCGGCCGAACAGGGCCACCGGAGCGCCCAGGTGCGCTGCGGGATGATCGCCGCCTTCCGCGGCGACGTCGCCGGGGCCTCGCGCTGGTACCGCACCGCGGCCGAGGCGGGCAGCCGCAGCGGCGCCTTCAACCTGGGGCTGCTGCTGGCCCGGGAGGGCAGCGAGCCGGAAGCGGCCCTGTGGTGGACCCGCGCGGCCAACGCCGGCCACGGCCGCGCCGCGCTGCGCCTCGCCCTGCTGGCCGCCCGCCGGGGCGACCTCGCCGAGGGGCAGCGCTGGTGCACGCGGGCGGTCGAGCTGGGGCCGGCGGAGGTCGCCGAGCGCGCGGCGCGACTCCGCGACGCCCTCCAGCAGGAGCTGACGGCCTGAGCCGGCGGGACGTGCCCGGCGGGACGAGCCGGCGCCGGCCGGGGCTACGGCCCTGGTCGGGCGGCCGGGGTCACGGCGCCGGCCGGGCGGCCGTCGGTCCGCACGGGTCGCCGTGGCGTCCGGGGCCCGCGGGGTTCCGGGCACCCGGCCCGGCGTAGCGCACCCGGTGCGTGGTGACCGGTGCGCGGCGGTCGGTGCCCGGTGCGCCGGTGGCCGGTGCCCGTCCGCGCCGGTGGACGGCCGCGGTCACCGGCGGGCGTTGGGCACCTGTGGGGTCGTGGTCACCGGCGCGCAAGGCACTCCTGGGGCCCGCCGCGGACCGCTGCGAGGGCCCGGGGGAGGCCGCCTCCTGAACGGATTTGCGCTGGTCGTCGGCCTGAGGCTAGAGTAAAGGCACACCGACGCGGGGTGGAGCAGCTCGGTAGCTCGCTGGGCTCATAACCCAGAGGTCGCAGGTTCAAATCCTGTCCCCGCTACGAGAGCGAAGGCCCGGATCCTCAGGATCCGGGCCTTCGTCATGTGCGCGCATGCATGCGTGGTGTGCGCCGCATGTCACCTGTTCCGTGCAGTCGTCTGCTTCGGGCCGTCCGCTTCCTATCGGGCCCGCGCGTGCCGAGGGTCGCCGGCGCTGTGCGTTCCGGCGGCGAGGGCGGCTCTCGGGCGGTGCTGCGACCGCCTCAGGCGGTGGCGCAGGACGGGCAGAGCCCGCGGTAGGTGACCTCGACGTCGGAGACCGTGAAGCCGAAGCGCTCGGCGTCCGGCAGGTCCGCGAGCGGATTGCCGCCGGGGTGGACATCGCGCACCGTGCCGCACTTCGCGCACACCAGGTGCTGATGCGGGTGGTGGGCGTTCGGGTCGTAGCGCATCGCGCGGCGGTCCGTGCTGACCTCGATCACCTCGCCGAGCGAGACCATCTCGCCCAGCGTGTTGTACACGGTCGCACGGGAGATCTCGGGCAGTCGCTCGACGGCCCGCGCATGGACTTCATCCGCGGTGAGGTGGACGTGGTCACCGTCGAGGACCTCGGCGACGACCCGCCGCTGCGCGGTCAGGCGCCAGCCGCGTCCTCGAAGTCGCTCCAGCAGGTCACTCATGACAATCAGCCTAACAGCGGGTGAGCGTTGTTCCGAACCGGTACGGTCTTTGTCCTCATCTTGACTTGGACTAAGTCCAATGTAGGATCCCATTCAGTGAACGCCAGGAGCAGGACGACACGCAGGAGGAGCACGTGACGGTTCGGGACGAGGCGACCGGGACCACCGGCCCGCTCACGACGGAGTCCGGCGCTCCGGTCGCGGACAGCCAGAACAGCGAGACCGCGGGCCCCGGCGGCCCGGTCCTGGTCCAGGACCAGCACCTGCTGGAGAAGCTCGCGCGCTTCAACCGGGAGCGGATCCCGGAGCGGGTGGTGCACGCGCGGGGCGCCGGCGCGTACGGCACCTTCACCGTCACCGCCGATGTGAGCCGGTACACCCGGGCGAAGTTCCTGTCCGAGGTGGGCAAGCGGACCGAGACCTTCCTGCGCTTCTCCACCGTCGCCGGCAGCCTCGGTTCGGCCGACGCGGTGCGGGACCCGCGCGGCTTCGCGCTGAAGTTCTACACCGAGGAGGGCAACTACGACCTCGTCGGCAACAACACCCCGGTGTTCTTCATCAAGGACGCCGTCAAGTTCCCGGACTTCATCCACACCCAGAAGCGCGACCCCTACACCGGGTCGCAGGAGGCGGACAACGTCTGGGACTTCTGGGGGCTCTCGCCCGAGTCGACCCACCAGGTGACCTGGCTCTTCGGTGACCGCGGCATCCCCGCCTCGTACCGCCACATGAACGGCTACGGCTCGCACACCTTCCAGTGGAACAACGAGGCCGGAGAGGTCTTCTGGGTCAAGTACCACTTCAAGACCGACCAGGGCATCCGGAACCTCGCCCAGGGCGACGCCGACCGACTCGCGGGTGAGGACCCCGACTCCCACCAGCGCGATCTGCGCCAGGCCATCGAGCGGGGCGCGTTCCCGACCTGGACCGTGCAGGTGCAGATCATGCCCGCGGCCGACGCGGCGGGCTACCGCTTCAACCCGTTCGACCTGACCAAGGTCTGGCCGCACGAGGATTACCCGCCGATCGAGATCGGGAAGCTGGAGCTCAACCGCAACCCGGAGAACGTCTTCGCCGAGGTCGAGCAGTCGGTCTTCTCGCCGGCGCACTTCGTGCCGGGCATCGGCCCGTCCCCGGACAAGATGCTCCAGGGCCGGCTCTTCGGCTACGGCGACGCCCACCGGTACCGCGTCGGGATCAACGCCGACCAGCTGCCGGTGAACCGTCCGCGCGCCGCCGAGGCGCGCACCCACGGCCGGGACGGCGCGCTCTACGACGGCCGGCACGGCCGTGCCCGGAACTACGAGCCGAACAGCTCCGGCGGTCCGGAGCAGACCGGCCGTCCGCTGTGGCAGCCGCTCGCGGTCGGCGGCGCCACGGGCAACGACGCCGCCCCCTCGCACGCCGAGGACGACGATTTCGTCCAGGCCGGCCGGCTCTACCGGCTGATGTCCGAGGCCGAGCGGGAGCGGCTGATCGCCAACCTCGCGGGCTTCATCGCCCAGGTGTCGCGCGACGACATCGCCGAGCGGGCGATCGACAACTTCCGGCAGGCGGACGAGGACTACGGCAAGCGTCTGGAGGCCGCGGTCCGGGCCCTGCGCGGCTGACCGGAGGCTCGTCGTCACGAAGGGGCCGGATCCCGCCC
Source organism: Streptomyces sp. NPDC002055 (assembly GCF_040296705.1). Taxonomy (NCBI): domain Bacteria; kingdom Bacillati; phylum Actinomycetota; class Actinomycetes; order Kitasatosporales; family Streptomycetaceae; genus Streptomyces; species Streptomyces sp. NPDC002055. The sequence continues at coordinate 24,119 of NZ_JBEOXS010000064.1, read as the reverse complement.
GGGATCCGGCCCCTTCCGGTGCTCGGTGGGTGTGCGACCCGCCCGGTGCCCGGGTGCGGGCGGGGCGGGGATGTGCTCGGGCCCGTTCGCTCGTGGCGCCGGTCCGGGGGTCGCGGGGTGTGCGGTCCGCCGGTGTGCGGCTTACGTGTCCTGTCCGTCAGCCTGCGAGTGCCGTGGTCCGCCGGCGTTCCGGAGCCCAGCAGCGGATGATGTCGCGCACCGACACCACCCCGACGGGCTCCAGGTCGTCGAGGACGACCAGGTGCCGGAAGCCGCCGTGGGTCATGGCCTCCGCCGCTTCCTGGAGCGTCCAGGAGGGGGCCGCGAAGACGACGTCGGTCGTGGTGTGGGCGTGGGCGCTCTCCCGGTCGGGGTCCTGGCCGGCGCCCAGGGAGTTGAGGATGTCGCGTTCGGTGAGGATGCCGATCCCGCAGTCCTCCGGATCGAGGACGACGGCGGCGCCGACCCGGCGCGCGGACATCAGCTGCGCGGCCTGGCGGAGGGTGTGGGCGGGACCGATGGTGAGGACTACCGAGCTCATGGCGTCGCGAACGAGCATGGAACGGGGCCACCTCTCTTCATGTGTCCCCCGCGAGGCGTGAATCCTCCGAGCGGCGTGAACCCCTCGTGAGGTGTGAACCCTTCATGAGAAGTATTTCACAAGTTCACAAGCAGGGGGATTCTCATGTTCACATGCGGCTTCGGAGGCGGCAAGGGGGCGGGCGGAGCCGGGGCGGGGCGCGGTGGCGCCCGGTGCCCGCGCCCGCCCCTCGTCAGTAGCGCTGGTTCAGGTAGCCCAGCAGGTCCTCGTGGAGCAGCCCGTTGGAGGCGGCGGCGTTCGCGCCGCCCGGCCCCGGCACGCCGTCCAGGCTGGTGAAGCTGCCGCCGGCCTCCTGCACGACGATCGCGGTGGCCGCCATGTCCCAGAGGGAGAGCTCCGGCTCGGCGCACATGTCCACCGAGCCCTCGGCCACCATCATGTACGGCCAGAAGTCGCCGTAGGCGCGGGTCCGCCAGCAGTCGCGGCTCAGATCGAGGAAGCCGTCGAGCCGCCCCTGGTCCTCCCAGCCGGTCAGCGACGAGTAGGCGAAGGAGGCGTCCGAGACCTTGCCGACCTGGGAGACCCGGAGCCGGGTCGCCGAGGACAGGCTGCGGCCGGTGTAGGCGCCCGAGCCCTGCGCCGCCCACCAGCGGCGGCCGAGCGCCGGAGCGGAGACCACGCCGACGACCGGCTGGTAGCCGCCCTCGCCCTGCACCATCAGCGCGATCAGGGTCGCCCAGACGGGGACGCCTCGCACATAGTTCTTGGTGCCGTCGATCGGGTCGATGATCCAGCGCCGCGGGCCGCTGCCCTCGCTGCCGTACTCCTCGCCCAGCACGGCGTCCCGCGGCCGGGCGCGGGACAGCTGGGAGCGGATCAGCTCCTCGGCGGCCTTGTCGGCCTCGCTCACCGGCGTCATGTCGGGTTTGGTCTCGACCTTGAGGTCGAGCGCCTTGAACCGTTCCATGGTCGCGGCGTCCGCGGTATCCGCCAGCACGTGGGCCAGACGCAGATCATCGTGATAGTCGGGCATGGGCGAACAGTATCGACCGCTCCGCGGACCGGCCACACGACCGTGTCCGTCCGGGGTGGAGGAGTGCGCCGTCGGAGCTATTGACACTCCGTGGCGGCGCGTCAATCGTGTGCGGACGTCAGCCGTGTGAACCGGAGTGCCGGGAGGCAACGATGCCTACTGCACGTGAATCCTTGCTGGACGCCGCCTTCGCGGCGCTGACGTACCGCCCCTGGTCGGGCGTTCGGATGGTCGAGGTCGCGGCCGCCGCCGGGGTGTCCCGGCAGACCCTCTACAACGAGTTCGGGAGCAAGGACGGCCTGGCGAGAGCCCTGGTGCGGCGGGAAGCCGACGCCTATCTCGCCGGCGTCGAGGGAGCTCTCGGGCGGCAGGACGGGGCCGGCGCGGAACCGGACCCGGGCCGGCGCCTCGCGGCGGTCGCGGACTGGACGGTGCGCACCGCCCGGACGAATCCGCTGGTCAGGGCCGTGCTCACCGGGTTCTGGGGTGAGCTGCTGCCGGCTCCTCCGCGCGCCGGGGGAGCCGGATCGCCCGCGTCCTACCTCCCGGCGCAGCGCCGCGCCGACGCCGGGCCGCCCACCCCGGTCGAGCTGCTGGGGCAGGTGCGCGACCGGGCGCTGGCCGTCCTGGAGGCGGGGCGGCCGAAGGAGGAGGCGGAGGAGCTGGCCCGGGAGTGCGAGGTCGCCGTCCGGCTGGCGCTGTCCTACGTGGTGGTTCCGGCCGGGGCGGAGGACCCCTCGCGGCTGGTCCGGGAGTGCTGCGCGGCGGGGGCGGTCGCCGCGCCGCGGTCCGGCTGAGCCCGGGGCTCGTCGCCGGCCCGCTCCCGGGGCCGCTCGCCGCCGGTGCTGTCCCGGGCGCCGCGGAGGTGCTGCCGGGGCTCCGGGGCAGGGCCGGCGGCGAGCCATCAGTGCGCGGAGCCGGAGAGCTGGAGGCCGATCACGCCCACGATCACCAGCGAGATGGAGACGATCTTCAGGGTGGAGACCAGATCGCCGAGGAAGATCATGCCGTAGAGGGCGGTCCCGGCGGCGCCGATGCCGGTCCAGACCGCGTACGCCGGTCCGACGTCCAGCTTCTTGAGCGCCAGGGTCAGCAGGCCGAAGCTGCCGAGCGCGAAGGCGCAGAAGGCCACGGTCGGCCAGAGGCGGGTGAAGCCGTGCGAGAGCTTCAGACACACCGCGAAGCCCGTCTCCAGCAGCCCGGCGACCACGACCAGCAGCCACGCCATGTGTGTGCCTCCCACGTCGGTGACCGCTTCGTCCACCTTGGTGTGCTTGGTGCGATTATGCACGCACCTCGGGTGGGAACCGCCGAACGTCGGACCATCGAACGCCGCAGGGAAACCGCCCCGGGCACCCGGCGCCGAAGCCCGCCGCGGAAGGGCGGCGGGCGGACCGGGCGAGCGGGTGCGCACCGGACGAGCGGGGGCGGACGGCGCCGGATGCCGCGGGCCGTGCGCCGGGAGGTCAGTCCCCCTCGCGCCGCTCCCGGGTGGCCAGCAGCCGCCGCAGGGAGTGCAGCCGTGCCGGGTCCGCGTGCCCCTCGGCGGCCCACGTGTCCAGCGCGCAGTCCTTCTCGTCGTGGCTGCAGGCCCGCGGACAGCCCTCGGTGCCCGGCACCAGGTCCGGGAACGCGTGGATCACGCGGGACGGATCGACGTGGTTCAGCCCGAAGGACCGCACGCCGGGAGTGTCGATCACCCAGCCGCCCTTCCCGCCGCCGGCCGCGTCCGCGGTCAGCGGCAGGGCGAGCGCCGAGGTGGTGGTGTGCCGGCCGCGGCCGGTCACCGCGTTGACCACGCCGGTCGCCCGCTGCCGGTCCGGCACCAGGGCGTTGACGAGGGTGGTCTTCCCGACCCCGGAGTGGCCGACGAAGGCCGTGATCCGGTCGGCCAGCCGCCCCCGGACCAGCTCCGCGGCGCCGCCGTCGGCCAGTTGGGCCCGGTTGGTCACCACGTAGGGCACGCCCAGCGTCTCGTACGTCTCCAGCAGCGGTCCGGCCGGCGAGAGGTCGGACTTGGTGAGCACCAGCAGCGGGTCCAGCCCCGCGTCGTAGGCCGCGACCAGGCAGCGGTCGATCAGCCGGGGCCGCGGCTCCGGGTCGGCCAGCGCCGTGACGATGGCGAGCTGGTCGGCGTTGGCCACGACCACCCGCTCGAACGGGTCGTCGTCGTCCGCCGTGCGCCGGAGCACCGAGGAGCGCTCCTCGACGCGCACGATCCGCGCGAGGGTGTCCTTGGCGCCGGAGAGGTCACCGACGATCCCCACCCGGTCGCCCACGACCACGCCCTTGCGGCCCAGTTCGCGGGCCTTCATCGCGGTGATCGTGCGGCCCTCGACCAGGCAGGTCAGCCGGCCCCGGTCGACGGTCAGGACGAAGCCCTCGGCGGCGTCCTCGTGCTTGGGCCGGATATTGGTACGGGGGCGGTTGCCCTTGCGGTTCGGCCGGACCCGTACGTCGTCCTCGTCGGTGTGCTTGCCGTAGCGGCGCATCGCTGGGTGCTCTCACGCTCTCCGTGCGGGGGCCACGGCGGAGGTGCCGAGCATGCCCGACCACAGGTCCGGGAAGTCGGGGAGCGTCTTCGCGGTGGTCGCGACGTTCTCCACCCGGACCCCCTCGACGGCGAGTCCGATGATCGCGGCGGCGGTGGCCAGCCGGTGGTCGTCGTAGGTGTGGAAGACCCCGCCGTGCAGCGGGCGCGGGCGGATGTGCAGACCGTCCTCGGTCTCCGTGACGTCGCCGCCCAGGCCGTTGATCTCCTTGGTGAGCGCGGCCAGCCGGTCGGTCTCATGGAGCCGCAGGTGCGCGACGCCGCGCAGCACCGACTCGGAGTCGGCCAGCGCCGCGACCGCCGCGATGCCGGGGGTGAGTTCGCCGACCTCGCTCAGGTCCACGTCGATGCCGTGGATCCGGCCCGATCCGGTGAACGTCAGCCCCGCGTCGGTGAGTTCGCAGGAACCGCCCATCTCGGTGAAGATCTGCCGCAGCGCGTCACCGGGCTGGGTGGTGCGCTCCGGCCAGTCCGGGACGGTGACCCGGCCGCCGGTGACCAGGGCCGCGGCCAGGAACGGCTGGGCGTTGGACAGATCGGGCTCGACCACCAGGTCCCGGCCGAGCAGCGCGCTCGGCGTCACCCGCCAGACGTTCGGCTCGCCGCCGGCCTCGGGGGTGTCCACCCGGGCGCCGGCGGACCGCAGCATGTCCACGGTCATCCGGATGTGGGGCAGGGACGGCAGGGCGGCGCCCACGTGCCGCACCTCCACGCCCTGGTTGAAGCGGGGCGCCGACAGCAGCAGCGCGCTGACGAACTGTGAGGACGAGGAGGCGTCGATCTCGACGGAGCCGCCGTCCAGGGCCCCGCCGCCGTGCACGGTCAGCGGGAGGGCGCCGCGGCCGTCGTCGTCGATCCGGGCACCGAGGGCGCGCAGGGCGTCGATCACCCCGTGCAGCGGGCGCTCGTAGGAGCGGGGGTCGCCGTCGAACCGGACGGGGCCGTCGGCGAGCGCCGCGACCGGCGGCAGGAAACGCATCACCGTTCCGGCGTTGCCCACGTCCACGGTGGCCGGGCCGTGCAGTCCGGCCGGGATGATCCGCCAGGCCTCGCCGCCGTCGCCGCCCGCGGTGGCGCTGGACACGGTCTCCTCGATGCCGACGCCCATGGCGCGCAGCGCCTCGGCCATCAGCAGGGTGTCGCGCGACCGCAGCGGGCGGCGCAGCCAGCCCGGTTCCGCGGCGAGCGCGGCCAGCACCAGGCCGCGGTTGGTGACCGATTTCGATCCGGGCACGGTGACGGTCGCGTCGACGGGGCCGGACGCGGACGGGGCGGGCCAGAGGGCGGTGTGCTCGGGGTTACCGGTCATGGGCCTCACTTTAGTGGTTCAGCTCGGGCACCGATCTTGATCAAAAGCGGAGAAACCCAGCCGAAAGTCAGCAGGGGTGGAGGGTAGTCGATGTCACGCCGCGCCTCCGCCGCCGCTCACATGCCGAGCAGCCAGCGTCCGCCGCCGATCAGCGAGCTCAGCGAGACCACGTGGAAGAGGAGGAGCCAGAGCACCGGCGGAACGTTCGTCAGCCGCGCCAGCTGGTCCGCGTCGGAGTCCGGTGCCCCGCCCCGGCGCCGCTTGCCCTGGAGCTCGAAGACCGGGCGCACGCCGCCGAGGAGCAGGAACCACACCACGCCGTAGGCGAAGGCGGCCTGCACGGCGGGGCCGGTCAGCCAGGAGACGAGGAAGAAGGCGGCGCCGGCCACCAGGACCGTCAGCACGCCGTAGGCGTTGCGGATCATCACGAGCATGGCGGTCAGCAGCACGACCGCGCCCCAGAGCAGGGCGGTGATGTGTCCGGCGGCCAGCAGCCAGGCGCCGCCGAGTCCGATGAGGGACGGAGCGGTGTAGCCGGCCGCCGCGGTGAGGATCATGCCGATCCCGGTGGGCTTGCCGCGCGAGACGGTCAGCCCGGAGGTGTCCGAGTGCAGCCGTATGCCGTCCAGCCGGCGACCGCTGAGCAGCGCCACCAGACCGTGCCCGCCCTCGTGCGCGATGGTCACGGCGTTCCGGGAGAGCCGCCACGCGGCGTGCGGGAGCACGGCCGCGAGGGCGACCACCGCGGTCGTGGCCACCAGCCAGACAGGGGGGTCCGGTTGGGAACCTATGACGCGATCCCAGAGATCGCCTATCGCTGTGCTGTTCATGGACGGGCGGCTCCCTTGCCGGAAGGTACGGACGTCGTGGCAGTGTGGCACTTATGTGCGGTCGATATTCAGCGAGCCGGAAGCCCGAGGACCTCGTCGGGATGTTCGGTGTCGCGAAGTGGGATCCCGAAGAGACCCTGGCACCCGACTGGAATGTCGCGCCCACGAAGGACGTCTACGCGGTGCTGGAGCGGCCGGACAAGGGGACCGGGGACCCGGCTCCGGTGCGGCAGTTGAGGATGCTGCGCTGGGGGCTCGTCCCGTCCTGGGCCAGGAACCCCGACGGGGGCGCGAAGATGATCAACGCCCGGGCGGAGACGGTGCACGAGAAGCCGTCCTTCCGCCGGGCCTTCACCGCGCGCCGGTGCCTGCTCCCGGCGGACGGCTACTACGAGTGGGTCACCGCGGCCGCCGAGCGCCGGCTGGAGGTGGAGGGGAAGAAGAAGCGCCCGCGCAAGCAGCCCTACTTCGTGACGCCCGCCGACGGTTCGGTGATGGCGATGGCCGGGCTCTACGAGTTCTGGCGGGACGGCACCCTGCCCCCCGAGCACCCGCGGGCCTGGTGGGTGACGTGCTCGGTGGTCACCACCGAGGCGGAGACCACACCGCTGCCCGGTGCCACCGGCGACGGTCCGGGGTCGCTCGCCGAGATCCACCCCCGGATGCCGCTGGTGCTCCCCGAGGACCGCTGGTCCGCCTGGCTCGACCCGGCGCGCACGGACCCGGACGACCTGCGCACCCTGCTGGCCCCGCCGCCGGCCGGCACCGTCCGGGCGTACCCGGTCTCCACCGAGGTCAGCAATGTGCGCAACAACGGCCCGGAGCTGCTGACGGAGCTCGAGGCCCCGGAGGAGGAAACGCTCTTCTGAGCCCCCGGGATTTCCGGTTTCCCGGGGCGCACGGGCCAGGATGGACGGGTGATGGAGACCGAGACCGTACCCACTCCCGCGGGCGACGCCCGCATCACCTGGCACCCGGCGGCGCGGAAGGCGCGGCTGGTGCTGGCCCTCGGCCATGGCGCCGGCGGCGGGATCGAGGCCCGTGACCTGCGGGCGCTGGCCGCCGGGCTGCCCGCCCGCGGCGTCACCGTCGCGCTGGTCGAGCAGCCCTGGCGGGTCGCCGGCAAGCGGCTCGCCCCGGCGCCGAAGACCCTCGACACCGCCTGGACGGCGCTGTGGCCCGCGCTGGAGAAGCCGGGGCTGCCGGTGGTGGCGGGCGGCCGGAGCGCGGGGGCGCGGGTCGCCTGCCGTACGGCGCGCGGCCTCGGCGCGCGTGCCGTGCTGGCGCTGTCCTTCCCGCTGCACCCGCCCGGCCGGCCGGAGAAGTCCCGGGCGGAGGAGCTGACGGGCGCCGGGGTGTCCACCCTCGTCGTCCAGGGCGGACGGGACCCGTTCGGGCGCCCGGAGGAGTTTCCGGCGGGTACGGACCTCGTCGAGGTGCCGTACGCCGATCACGGCTTCGCCGTACCGAAGACGGCGGGGCCCGGCCAGGAGGAGACCCTGGAGGTCATCACGGGCGGTGCCGCCGCCTGGCTGGACCGGATCGCCTGACCGCCGGGCCGTCCGCCGGCGTCCCCGGGCCCGCCATGGTGCTGCCCCCGGTGCTGCCCCTGTGCGGCCCCGGTGCTGTCCCGGTTCCGCCTCGGGGCTGTGGCGTAGCACATGCCGGAACGCGGGAATGCGGCGGCGCTCGCCTGCGTTGTGGCGGGTGTCCGTTGATGCAGGCCTTCGTATGAGGAGAGGGAGTCCGCCGCATGGGTTCGATCCATTGCCCGGCCCGTCCGCAGAGCGCCGACACCGAGTGGTCCCGGGCGCTGCTGCCCCAGCCTGCTTCCCGTGGAGCGGCGGGTGACACGGATCGTCGTCTATTCTCCGATTCGAGCGGGTCCGCATTCGGTTCCGCCACGGCGTTGGAGGAGGTGGGTCCGGTCACTGGGACCGACGCAGGGACCGACGACGGCCAGGCACGGGAGACCCCGGCCGAGCGCAACGCGCGCTTCGAACGGGACGCCCTCGGCTTCCTCGACCAGATGTACTCCGCCGCGCTGCGGATGACCCGCAATCCGGCGGATGCCGAGGACCTCGTGCAGGAGACGTATGCGAAGGCGTACGGCTCCTTCCATCAGTTCCGCGAGGGCACCAATCTCAAGGCCTGGCTGTACCGGATCCTCACCAACACCTTCATCAACTCCTACCGCAAGAAGCAGCGCGAGCCCCAGCGCAGTGCCGCCGAGGAGATCGAGGACTGGCAGCTCGCGCGCGCCGAGTCCCACATGTCCACGGGGCTGCGCTCCGCCGAGTCGCAGGCGCTCGACCACCTGCCCGACTCGGATGTGAAGGCGGCGCTCCAGGCCATTCCCGAGGAGTTCCGCATCGCGGTCTATCTCGCGGATGTCGAGGGGTTTGCGTACAAGGAGATCGCGGACATCATGGCTACACCCATCGGCACGGTGATGTCGCGGCTGCACCGCGGCCGTCGTCAGCTGCGTGGTCTGCTGGAGGACTACGCCCGTGAGCGCGGGCTGGTCCCCGCCGGAGCGGGCGCTGCGTCGACCGAGTCGCACGATCGGAAGGGCTCGGGATCATGAGCTGCGGAGATCCGCACGAGACGGACTGCTCCGAGGTACTCGACCACCTCTACGAGTTCCTCGACCGTGAGATGCCGGACGGCGAGTGCGCCAAGTTCGAGGTGCACATCGACGAATGCTCACCGTGCCTGGAGAAGTACGGCCTCGAGCAGGCCGTGAAGAAGCTCGTGAAGCGCTGCTGCGGCCATGACGACGTGCCGACCGACCTGCGCTCCAAGGTCATGGGCCGGATCGAGCTCATCCGGGCCGGCGAGGCCGTGCCCGAGCAGACCGTGCTGGAGCAGGCGGTCGCCGACCAGCAGGCCGCGGAGGCCGAGGCGGAGTCCGCCGCCGGGCCGGAGCGCACGTCCGAATCCGCCTGAGGCCGATCCGCCTGATGAGGCCCCGGCCGCCCGGGGCCATGGCCGCCGGTACCCGAGGCCGTCCGAGCACCTGAGCCCGCATCCCTCCGGGCCCGCTTCCGGGCGGGCCCGTACGTGTGCGCGCCTGTGGGCACCCGTACGGATTCCGGATGGGCCGCTTCGACGGGACTGCTGTCGACGGGCCTGCTCCGACGGGGCCGGTCCGCGGGGTGTGCAGGGCGCGTCCGACGGGGCCGGTGCCCGGCGACTGCGGGGCGCGCGGCAGGCGCGCACGGCCGGTAGGTCCTGGCCCGTCCGGCGGCGGACGTCCGTCCCTCCACAGCCCCCGGACGAGGGCCCTTCTGTCACCCGAAGGTGCGAATCCGCGCCCCCCGCACGGCCTAATACGTCGATGCGCCTGTCCTCGGCCCGGCGCGGGCTTATTCTCCCCATCCTGACGCGGCTTCGAAGACGCAGCGATCACGTCGAGCGCACGGGAACCATGGGAGAGGAGCACCATGCGAGCTGTGCCGCGCGGGGCGCGGGTGTACGTCCTGTGCGCCGTGCTCGCCGCGGTGACGTGCGCCGCGCCCGCGTTACGCCCCGGCGCCGGAACGCCGTGGGACGCCGCCGCCCTGCTGGCCCTGCTCTGCGCCGCGTCCGAGCGGCTCGGCCGCCCGCGGACCGCACCACGAGGCGCCCCGGACCGGGGGCACACCGCACCGGCCGGCGCCGGGCCCTTCGTCCCGGTGCTCCTCGCCGGTGCCTTCCTGCTGCCGCCCGCGGCCGCCGCCCTGGTCGGCGTGCCCGGGGCGCTGCTGGGCCGGGTCGAGCGGCAGCCCGTCCGGCTCCGCCGGGTCTGGCACGCCGCCCGCGTCGCCCTCGCGACCTTCGCCGCCGGGCAGGTCTTCGGCGCCGGGCGCCTCACCGGCGACGGCCGGGAAGCGGTCGCCACCGCCGACTTCCCCGGCGTCCTGCTGCCCGCGGCCCTCGCCGTCCTCGCGTTCTGCGCGGTGACGGCCGCCCTCGACGGGGGGATCCTGGTCGCCGCCGAGCGCTGTCCGCCCCGCACCGCCTGGCGCGGGCTGCTGCTGCGCTCGCTCGCTCCCCATCTGGTCCACGGGTCGGCCGGGCTGATGATGGCCGTCCTCTGGCGCAGTCCGTTCGGGCCGGTCACGTCGCTGCTGGTGCTGCTGCCGATGTACATCTCCTGCTGGGTCTTCGCCCAGTACCACCGGGAGCGCGCCGCCCATCACGCCACCATCCGCGCCCTGGTCCAGGCGGTCGACATCAAGGACCGCTACACCCGCGGCCACAGCGAGCGCGTCGGCCGCGCCTCGGCGATGATCGCCCGGGAGCTGGGCATGGACGGGAGCCGGGTCGAAACGCTGCGCATCGCGGGCATCCTGCACGACGTCGGCAAGCTCGGTGTTCCCACCCGGCTGCTCCGCAAGGACGGCCCGCTCACCCCCGAGGAGCGGCGCGTCATCGAACTCCACCCGGAGTACGGGCACGAGATGGTGCGCGGCATCGGCTTCCTCGGGGAGGCCCGGGTGGCGATCCTGCACCACCACGAACGGCTGGACGGGCGCGGCTACCCCTACGGGCTCTCCGGCCGGCAGATCCCGGAGTTCGCCCGGGTGGTGGCGGTCGCCGACGCCTTCGACGCGATGACCTCCACCCGCTCCTACCGGCGGGCCCGGCCGGTGGCGGCGGCGGTGGCCGAACTCCGCCGGTGCGCGGGCTCGCACTTCGACCCCCGGATGGTCCGGGCCCTGGTCCGGGCGCTCGACCGGCACGGCTGGCACCCGAACGTCACCGCGGACAGCGAGCACCCCGCGGACCTCAGCGGAAACGTCCCCGCACCGGCGCCGGACACCGCTCCGGGAGCCGCGCCCGGCACCGCCCCGGCGACGGCAGGGGAGACGGCCCCGGAGACAGGGGTGGAGACGGCAGGGGACACAGCGGCGGAGGAGCGGCTGGCCCGGAGGTCCGGTCCGCACCCGCGGGAGTCCGGGCCGGTCCCGGTCCCGGTCCCGGACGTCCGGCGCGCGGCCGGCGCCGCAGGGAACCGCCGCCGCCCTCGTGGCGGTCGGCGATGAGCGGCCGCCTGGGGGAGGGGGACGACTCCCGGCACGGCGCTCCGGACACCGCGCGGCCCGCCGGTGCCCGGTCCGGTGCCGAGTCCGGTGCCGAGTCCGGAGCGGGCGACGGCCCGGATCCGACGGAGCCCGGAGAGCGCACCGGGGCACCGGACCGGCAGGATCACCCTCCGTCACCCCCCGGAGCCATACCCCGGCCCGGCACGGAGCCGAAGCCGGACCGGCACGCGGACCCGGACCCGGATCCCGATCCGGATCCGGAAGCCGATACAGAACTCCTTGCAGCGGGCGGCACGGAGCGCGACACCGAGCCCGGCGCATCGGGAGGCGCGGAGCGCGGTGCATGGCCCGGCGGGGAGCGCGGTACGGAGCCCGGCGCATCAGGCGGCAAGGAGCCCGGAACAGCCCCCGGCCCAGACCCCGCCGCAGAGCCCCGAACGGAGCCCGGCGCAGAGCCCGGAACGGAGCCCGGAACGGAGCCCGGCGCAGCGTACGGCCGCCCGGAGTGGGCCGAGGGACTCCGGCTGCCCCGGCAGGCGCCCGGCGAGCGGAGTGCGCCCGGCCGTCCGCCCGTAAGCCGTCCGCCCGTAAGCCGTTCGCCCGTAAGCCGGCCGTCCCCGCGCCGGGCACCCGTACGCCGTGCACCCATCCGCGCCTCCTGGGCCGTAACCGCCGTCCGGGCCGCCGCGGGCGGGCTCGGCGCCGCGGGCTTTGTCTGGACCCTCTGGCACGGCATCGCCGAGCCGGCCACCGCACTCGCCTTCGGCGTCCTCATCACCGTCGGTGAGCTGGTGCGCCGGGAGACCCGGGGCGGCCGTGAAGCCGCCCCGCTCGGCGCGGCCGGAGCCCTCGCCTACGCGCTGCTCGGGGAGGTCGGCGGGCGTTCCTCCGGCCACGGCGTCCTCCAGGTGGTCACCGTCGTCGGCGCCGCCGCACTCGCCGGGGCCGCTCCGCACGTGGCCTGCGGCCGGAACCGGGTCCTCGACCACCTCACCCGCCGCGTCCTCACCGCGGGCTTCGCGGCGACCTGCTTCCAGCCCCTCTACAACTCCGGTGTCCTGGACGCCTGGACGGGACGCGGCCCGTCCTACGCGCTGCTCCTGCTGTTCCTGCTCGGCCTCACCGCGCTGTGCGACGCGGTGCTCACCGCGGCCCTCGCCCACGCCCGCACCGGCTGGCCGTACGGCCCGCTGCTCCGGGACGAGCTGCGGGCCCTGCTCGGCATCGGTTCGGCGATCTGCGCGACCGGGGTGGTGATGGCGCTCGCCGCGGCCGTGGCCGGGCTCTGGGCGCTGCCCGTGTTCAGCGTGCCGCTGCTGCTCACCCAGTTCGCCTTCCGCCGGTACGCGGCGGTCAAGGCCACCTACCGGCAGACGATCGCCTCCCTCGCCCGCGCGACCGAGATCGCCGGCTGCACCCCCGGGGGCCACGCCCGCCGGGTCGCCTCGCTGAGCCGGGCCGTCGGCCGTGAGCTCGGTCTCACCGAACCCGGCCTGACCGTGCTGGAGTACGCGGCGCTGATGCACGACATCGGCCGGCTCTCGCTCGTCGACCCGGCTCCCTCGGGTGCCACGGAATCCCTGCCGCCCGCGGAACGCCACCGGATCGCGCTGCTCGGCGGCGCGGTGGTCCGGCAGACCGGAGTGGACCCCGAGGTCGCGCTGATCGTCGAGCGGCAGGCCGATCCGTACCGTGAACAGCCGCTCCCCGCCCGCATCGTCCGCACCGTCAACGCCTACGACGACCTGGCGGGCGGCGGCGGGCTGGACGGTCCGCTGGCCGCCCTGGAACGGCTCCGGCTGGCGACCGCCCGCGACCACGAGCCCCGGGTCGTGGAGGCGCTCGCCCGGGTGCTCGCGCGGGGCGGCGGGCCGTCGTGAAGCCGCCGGGCAAAGGGCCGTGGAGGCCGCCGCCCGGGCCCGGCCACTCCCCGCCGTGAACGGCCGGATCCGCTGCGTGAGCAGGGATCTTGTCCGGTACCGGAACCCATGGGTAATGAGCGCGGGCGCAGATGGGCATGGTTGGATGCGGAGAGAGGGGGTTCGGGGGTCGCCACGGTGGCAAGGAGCAGTGGTGAGCGTCGGGATCCGGGCTGAGATGACGGCCGATCTGTGGCAGGTTGTCCTCAGGGAGCCGACGCGGAATCCGCGGGCCACCCCGTGGTCGTCATGGAATCGATCAGGAGAAGGAGACCGGTGCCCGACGAGGCAGCGGAGACGGTGACCGGACCCCGGTGACCGAGGGGGACGTCGTGCGGGCGCCAGGACGCCCCGGCCGTGACCGGCCGGCGCCGGCACGGCGCAGGACACGGAGCTGAAGCGGCAGGCGGGAATCGTGAGGATCTTCGGCAAGGTACGGCATCGGCCCTCCGCCTCGTGGCGGCAGGCGACCGACCGCGCTTTCACCCTGATCGGCGACGGCCGGTACGAGGACGCAGGCGCCCTGCTCACCCGGGCCGCGGACCTGGAACCCTGGCTCTCCGAGTCGTGGTTCAACCTCGCGCTGCTCCACAAGTTCCGGCACGACTGGGAGCAGGCGCGTGCCGCCGGGCTGCGCGCCGTCGCCCTCCTGGACCGGGAGACCGGCGCCCCGGACTGGTGGAACGTCGGCATCGCGGCCACCGCCCTGCAGGACTGGCCGCTGGCCCGGCGCGCCTGGCAGGCCTACGGGCTGAAGGTGCCGGGCGAGGGCGCCCCCGCCGACGAGCCGGTCGGCATGGAGCTGGGCAGCGCGGCCGTGCGGCTCTCCCCCGAGGGGGAGGCCGAGGTGGTCTGGGGCCGCCGGCTCGACCCGGCACGGATAGAGGTGCAGAGCATCCCGCTGCCGTCCTCCGGGCGGCGCTGGGGCGAGGTCGTGCTGCACGACGGCGTCCCGCACGGCGAGCGGGTCACCTCGGCGGGCCCGTCGTACCCGGTGTTCGACGAGATCGAGCTGTGGGCCCCGTCGCCGGTGCCCACCTGGGTGGTGCTGCTGGAGGCGGCCACCGAGGCGGACCGGGACGCCCTGGAGCGGCTGGCCGCCGACGCCGGATTCGCCGCCGAGGACTGGTCCTCCTCCGTGCGGCTGCTCTGCCGCACCTGTTCGGAGAGCCGGATGCCCAGCGACGAGGGCGACGGCGAGCCGCACCTCGACCCGCACGACCACAGTGAGCCCGGTCACCCCGGCCCGCTGGGGCACCGGACCTCGGGCGACCTGTGGGTGCCCGAGCGGGAGTGCGGGATCGCCGCCCCGTCGGGACTCGTCCACGGGCTGCTCGACGGCTGGGTCGCCGACAGCCCGGACACCCGGGAGTGGCGGGATCTCGAAGAGGTCTGCTGACGCCTTCCCCGGGGCCGTACCCTGGAGCGGGCCCTGCCACAGGGGCCAGGCCCTGCTACCGGGGCGATCAGGCGTGAGGAAGGCGTACGGCGGAGATGGCGCAGCAGGACAGCGGGCAGCAGGTGGCCGAGGAGCAGGAGAACACCTCGGAGTTCCTCGACGACACGGTGGACGCCGAGGCACGTGAGCAGGCCCACCGCGAGCGCGGCACCGCCCGCCCGATCACCGTCGTCGGCAACCCGGTGCTGCACCGGCGCTGCCAGGACGTGACCGAGTTCGACGACGAGCTGGCCAAGCTGGTCGACGACATGTTCGCCAGCCAGCGGGCCGCCGAGGGCGTGGGTCTCGCCGCCAACCAGATCGGCGTCGACCTGCGGGTGTTCGTCTACGACTGCCAGGACGACGAGGGCGTCCGGCACGTGGGCGCGATCTGCAACCCGGTGATCGAGGACGTGCCCGCCGAGCGCCGGGTGCTGGACGACTCCAACGAGGGCTGCCTGTCGGTCCCCACCGCCTACGCCGAGCTGGCCCGGCCCGACTACGCGGTCTGCCGCGGTCAGGACCTCCAGGGCAAGCCGGTGGCCGTGGCGGGCACCGGGTACTTCGCCCGCTGCCTCCAGCACGAGACCGACCACCTCGACGGCTACCTGTACATCGACCGGCTCTCGAAGCGGGAGCGCAAGGCCGCCCTGCGCCAGATGGAAGAGGGCACGCCGCGCTACGAGACGGTGCCCAACGACTGAGCGCGCACCCGCGGAAGGGCCGGCTCCCTGTGGGAGCCGGCCCTTCCGCGCGTGGGTCCGGGGCCGCTACGCGACGTCGTTGGCGTAGTCGGTCCAGATGCGCTGCGGGAAGACGGTGCCGCGCTCCGAGTCCGGACCGCCGACGCCCGTCAGGGGCAGCAGTGGCCCGCCGTCCGGCTTCGCCCGGAACAGGGTGACGGCGGTGGTCAGGTCGTCGGCGTGGCCGATGTACCAGGCGGACTTCATCCGGTCGTTCTCCCCGGTCCGGCCCGCCGCGACGGCGTCGAGGTCCCGGGCCTTCACCGGGTCGAGGGTGGTCCAGGCGACGGCGCCCAGCGCGGCGGCGACGCTCTTGGCCACCTCCGGCTCCATGACCCGCGGCGTCGCGGGCCGTTCGAAGCCGCCGATCTTCCGGCCGTCCCGGGTGACCTCGGTCACCGAGTAGGGCTCGGCCCGGCGGCCGCCGTTGAAGAAGGTGCCGTACGCGCCCGCCATGCGGATCGCGCTGGGCGTGGAGGTGCCGAGCGGGAACGTCGGTTCCAGCCGCGCCATGCTGTCGGTCCGCAGTCCGGTGGAGACCGCCGTGTCCCGCACCTTCTTCAGGCCGATCTTCCGGCCGGCCTCGACGAACGGCGGGTTCTCCGAGGCCACCAGCGGACCGGCCAGGCCGGACGACGACACGGGGGCGAAGCCCTTGCCGGCGAGCTCCCCCGAGGACTCCTCCTGGAGGGCCGCCGCCATCACGAACGGTTTGAAGGCCGAGCCGACCGGGACGCCTGAGGTGTCGGCGTTGTTGCTGAAGTGCCGGGTGGCGTCGGCGCCCCCGTAGACCGCGACGACCGCTCCGTCCCCGGGCCGTACGGACGCGGCCCCCACCTGCACATGGCGGTCCACCGTGCGCCGGCGCGGGTCGAAGCTCTGCCGGCGCTCCCGCCGCACGGCCTGCTCCAGCTGTCGCACCCGGTTCCGGTCGAAGGTGGTGCGGATGCGGTAGCCGCCGCGGGCGAGGTCCTGGTCGGTGAGGTCGGTGCGCTGCTTGATGTACTTGTTGGCGACGTCGATCAGGTAACCGGTCTGCCCCGCCTGGCTGGTGGGCTTGGACGGCTTCCGCGGCTCGGGGAAGGTCCGGTAGCGGGCCCGTTCCGCCTTGCTCATCGCCCCCGTGGTGACCTGCCGGTCCAGAATCCACTTCCAGCGGGCCTCGGCCCGCGCGTGGTTGGCCCGGCTCAGCCCCGGGTCGTAACTCTCGGAGCCCTTCAGCAGGGCGGCCAGCATCGCGCCCTGGCTCGGGTTCAGCCGCTCGGCGCCGATGCCGTAGTAGGTGCGCGCAGCGGCTTCGATGCCGTACGAACCGCGGCCGAACCAGCTGGTGTTGAGGTACCCCTGGAGGATCTCCCGCTTGGTGCGGTGGTTCGACAGCTTCAGCGAGATGCAGAACTCGCGGAGCTTGCGGGTGACCGTCTGGTCCTGGGAGAGGTAGGTGTTCTTCACGTACTGCTGGGTGATGGTGGACCCGCCCTGGGTCTCCTCCCCGCCGACCATGTTGACGATCGCCCGCGCGGCGCCCTGGACCGAGACGCCGGGGTCGGAGTAGAAGCTCGCGTTCTCGGCCGAGATCACCGCACTCTCCACCGCGTCCGGCACCTTGCCGAGCTCGACGTTCTGCCGGTTGACCGCGCCGACACTGACCATCTGGCTGCCGTCGGCCCAGTAGTAGACGGTGCCCTCCTGGCGGGCGGCGGCGTTCTCGTCCGGGATGTCGACGCTCGCGTACACGACGGCGAACAGTCCGGCCAGGGCCGCCACCGAGAGCAGGGCGGCGCTCAGCCACTGGCGCCAGGACGGCAGCCAGCGCCGCCATCCGCTGCGGCCCCGGCGCGGGTAGTCGACGACGCCCCGGCCCCGGCGCAGGCAGTCGACGACGCGGCGGAGGCGGCCGGACGGGGGCCGCTCGGTGCGGTCCTCCGCACGGTTCGGACGGCGCCACTTCATGGAGTGCATTCCTCCCTCGGCGAAGAGGTCTTCACCGAGGGAGATGTGACGCATGGGGCCGGGGTTGCCCAGTGACCGGAATATTCCGTTCGGAGTCCGGACCGGGCAACCCCGCGGGGCGCCGGGTGGCGCGCTCCGGTCAGAAGTCGTCGTCGAAGGCGACCGAACCCTCGACCGCGACCTGGTAGGCGGAGACGCGGCGCTCGAAGAAGTTGGTCAGCTCCTGGACGTTCTGCAGCTCCATGAAGGAGAACGGGTTCTCCGAGCCGTAGCGGACCGGCAGCCCGAGCCGGCGCAGCCGCTGGTCGGCCACGCACTGCAGGTACTCGCGCATGGACGCGGTGTTCATCCCGGGCAGCCCGTCGCCGCACAGGTCGTGGGCGAACTGCAGCTCGGCCTCCACGGCCTCCTCCAGCATCGCCGTGACCTGCTGGCCCATCTCCTCGTCGAAGAGGTCGGGCTCCTCCTCGCGGACGGTGTCCACGACGGAGAAGGCGAAGTCCATGTGCATCGACTCGTCGCGGAACACCCAGTTCGTCCCGGTCGCCAGGCCGTGCAGCAGACCGCGCGAGCGGAACCAGTAGACGTACGCGAAGGCGCCGTAGAAGAACAGCCCCTCGATGCAGGCCGCGAAGCAGATCAGGTTGAGCAGGAAGCGGCGGCGGTCCTCCCGGGACTCCAGCCGCTCCATCTTCTCGACCGAGTCCATCCAGCGGAAGCAGAACTGCGCCTTCTCCCGGATGGACGGGATGTTCTCCACCGCGGCGAAGGCGGCGGCCCGGTCGTCCGGGTCGGGGAGGTAGGTGTCCAGCAGCGTCAGATAGAACTGGACGTGGACGGCCTCCTCGAAGAGCTGCCGGGAGAGGTAGAGCCGCGCCTCGGGCGAGTTGATGTGCTTGTAGAGCGTCAGCACCAGGTTGTTGGCGACGATCGAGTCCCCGGTCGCGAAGAACGCGACCAGCCGCCCGATCATGTGCTGCTCACCGGGGGAGAGCTTGGCGAGGTCGGCCACGTCCGAGTGGAGGTCGACCTCCTCCACGGTCCAGGTGTTCTTGATCGCGTCGCGGTAGCGCTCGTAGAAGTCCGGGTAGCGCATCGGACGCAGGGTCAGTTCGAAGCCCGGGTCGAGCAGGTTCTTCTCGGCGGTGGAGTCCGCGGCGATCTCGGTGGTGTGGGTGGACATTACTGGCAGGCCTCGCAGGACTCGGGGTTTTCCAGGGAGCAGGCGACGGCGTCCGCCGCTTCGGCCGTCTGCTGGACGGGGATCGGCGCGGCAGCCGCTCCGCTGCCGCCCGCGGCGCGCGCGATCCGGGTCGCCGGGCGCGACCGCAGGTAGTACGTGGTCTTCAGGCCCTTCTTCCAGGCGTAGGCGTACATCGAGCTGAGCTTCCCGATGGTCGGGGAGGCCATGAAGAGGTTCAGCGACTGGCTCTGGTCGAGGTAGGGCGTACGGGCCGCCGCCATGTCGATCAGTGCGCGCTGCGGGACCTCCCACGCCGTCCGGTACAGCGACCGGATCTCCTGCGGGATCCAGTTCAGCTCCTGCACCGAGCCGTTGGACTCCCGCAGCGCCTCCCGGGTCTGGGCGTCCCACACGCCCAGCTCCTTCAACTCCTCCACCAGGTAGGAGTTGACCTGGAGGAACTCACCCGACAGCGTCTCGCGCTTGAAGAGGTTGGAGACCTGCGGCTCGATGCACTCGTACACGCCCGCGATCGAGGCGATGGTGGCCGTCGGCGCGATGGCGAGCAGCAGGGAGTTGCGCATGCCGGTGGCCGCGACCCGGGCGCGCAGCGCCGCCCAGCGCTCCGGCAGGGTCGGCTCCACCCCGAAGTGGTCCGGGTGCAGCACGCCGCGCGAGGCGCGCGTGGCCGACCACGCCGGGTGCGGGCCGTGCCGCTCGGCGAGGTCGCAGGAGGCCTCGTAGGCCGCCAGCATGATGCGCTCGGCGATCAGCGTGGAGAGCCGGGACGCCTCGGGGGAGTCGAAGGGCAGCTTCAGCCGGAAGAAGACGTCCTGGAGGCCCATCACGCCCAGGCCCACCGGGCGCCACCGCTCGTTCGACGCCGCAGCCTGCTCGGTCGGGTAGAAGTTGATGTCCACCACACGGTCGAGGAAGGTCACGGCCGTGCGCACCGTGGCGTCCAGCCGCTCCCAGTCCATCTCCCCGTCCGTGCCCAGGTGGGCGCCCAGGTTCACCGAGCCGAGGTTGCAGACGGCGGTCTCCCCGTCGTCGGTGACCTCCAGGATCTCGGTGCACAGGTTCGAGGAGTGGATGACCCGGCCGGGCTCCGCGGTCTGGTTGGCGGCGCGGTTGGCGGCGTCCTTGAAGGTCATCCAGCCGTTGCCGGTCTGCGCGAGGGTGCGCATCATCCGGGCGTACAGCTGGCGGGCCGGGACCGAGCGCTGCGCCAGCCCGGCGGCCTCCGCCGCCCGGTACGCGGCGTCGAACTCGTCGCCCCACAGGTCGACGAGCTGCGGCACGTCGGAGGGGGAGAACAGCGACCAGTCGGCGTCGGCCTCGACCCGGCGCATGAACTCGTCCGGGATCCAGTGGGCCAGGTTGAGGTTGTGGGTGCGGCGCGCCTCCTCACCGGTGTTGTCGCGCAGCTCCAGGAACTCCTCCAGGTCCGCGTGCCAGGTCTCCAGGTAGACGCAGGCCGCGCCCTTGCGCCGGCCGCCCTGGTTGACCGCGGCGACCGAGGAGTCGAGGGTGCGCAGGAACGGCACGATGCCGTTGGAGTGCCCGTTGGTGCCCCGGATCAGGGAGCCGCGGGAGCGGACCCGGCTGTACGGCAGGCCGATGCCGCCCGCGTGCTTCGAGAGCCGGGCGACCTGGTGGTAGCGGTCGTAGATGGAGTCGAGCTCGTCCAGCGGGGAGTCCAGCAGGTAGCAGGAGGACATCTGCGGGTGCCGGGTGCCGGAGTTGAAGAGCGTGGGGGAGCTCGGCAGGTAGTCCAGCCGGCTCATCAGCCGGTAGAGCGCGGCGACCTCGTCGACGGCGCGGTCCGAACCGTCCTCCGCCAGCCCGCAGGCCACCCGGAGCATGAAGTGCTGCGGGGTCTCGATGACCTGGCGGGTCATCGGGTGGCGCAGCAGGTACCGGCTGTGCAGCGTGCGCAGTCCGAAGTAGCCGAAGCGGTCGTCGGCGCCGTCGGCCAGCGCGACCTCGACGAGCGTGTCGAGCCGGGAGGCGTGGGCGCGGACGAACTCCGCGGTCCGGTCGGCGATCAGACCCTCGTGGTGACCGGTGGCGACCGAGGCGGAGAAGGAGACCGCTCCCTGGCTCGCGGCCTCGTCGGCGACCGCCCGGGTGAGCAGGCGCGCGGCGAGCCGGGAGTACTCCGGGTCCTCGGCGATCAGGCCGGCGGCCGCCTCGGTCGCCAGCTCCCGCAACTCGGCCTCGTCGGAGCCCGCGTGGCGGCCGCGGAGCGCGGCGGCGGCGACCCGGCCCGGGTCGGTCGCGGGCAGATCGGCGGTGAGGTCGGTCAGGGTACGCAGCAGCGCGGTGCCGGGGCCGTCGGCCTCGGTCACCGGTGCGACGGCTGAAGCCGGATCGGCGGGCGCGATGGTCACGTGGTGCTCTCCCTCGCTCGGCTGGGGCCGCACGGACGGACACGACGGGCGCCGAACGGGCACACCTCACCCCGGAACAGGGCAGCGCACCGCGCAGCGTCCACCGGCCCAACCCGCGAGGCCCGGACGATATCGTCGCCCGGGTCGGTCGATCCGGGCAGGCCGCCGGCAGGTCCTCGGACTTGGAAGTGCGCATTTCCAGCGCATTCATACCGTTGCGGGACAGTTCCGGATTCGCACCGGATTCCCCTGCGACGACAGCGAGCAAGAGCATACATCTTGTGTCGCGGTCCGCACGCAACACCACATCTTGTGTCAGGGGTTCGGGTGGTGCGCTTTGCAGGGGAACAGATGTGGTAACGGCGCCGAGGCCCGGGAGGACGGGGCAGCGCGTCCCGCGGGCCGCCCGGATTCCCATTCGGGATCGCTCGCGGATCACCCGCCGGGGTCACCCGGCGCGTCGGTTAGCCTGTCCGGCATGACGTTGAGGACCGGCGCGCGGGGTTCCGCGGAACGCACCGTCAGCGAGGCCGACACCGCCGCGGAGTTCGGCAGCGGCGACCTCCCGGTCCTGGGGACCCCCGGCCTGCTGGCCCTGCTGGAGGCCGCCACCGTCGACGCGCTCGCGGGCGCGCTGGAGCCCGGCCGCACCTCGGTCGGCACCCGGGTCCAGGTCGACCACCTCAAGGCTTCACCGGTGGGGGCGACCGTCACCGCCACCGCGGAAGTCACCTACCTCGACGGCCGGTTGGTGCGGTTCACCGTGGCCGCCCAGGACGGCGCCGGCCGGCTGCTGGCCACCGGTGAGATCACCCGGGTGATCGTCGACCGGGACCGGTTCCTGGCGCGTCTCTGAGGCCGCCCGACCTGTCCGCCCGGCTCCCGCCCGGCACTGCTCGTACCGCCCGCCCGTGCCCCGCTTGCGGCGCTCCCGGACACGCCGACGGGCCGCCGCCCCCGTGTCGGAGGCGACGGCCCGCAGGCTCGCGTCGAGCCGGATACCGGCCGGGGTCAGTGCCCGCCCGGCGCCCCCGCGGTGGCCGGCGGCAGTTCGGTCTCCACGCCCGGCTCACCGGCGTCCGCGGTGTAGTCGGCCGCGGTGGTCTCGTCGATGCCGTCGGGCGCCTTCACCGCCCGCAGTACGACGGTGAGCACCACCGTGACCAGCGCGTTGAGGACGAACGCGGTGAGGCCGATGTAACCGATCTCACCGATCCCCGGGATGGCGTCCGCGCTGCCGCCGAAGTGCTTCTGTGCCGGATTGGTCGGACTCGGCACCCCGTACGCCGCGAGAGTGCCGTAGATCATGCCGACCGCCCAGCCGCCCAGCAGCGCCCAGCGGTGGAACCACCGGGTGAACAGGCCGCCCACCAGGGCCGGGAACGTCTGGAGGATCCAGATACCGCCCAGCAGCTGGAAGTTGATGGCCACGGTCTTGTCCATGGTGAGGACGAAGGCCAGCGCGCCGACCTTGACCAGCAGCGAGGCGAGCTTGGAGACCTTGGTCTCCTGGGCGGGCGTCGCGTCCGGTTTGAGGAAGTCCTTGTAGATGTTCCGCGTGAAGAGGTTGGCGGCGGCGATGGACATGATGGCCGCCGGAACCAGCGCGCCGATCCCGATCGCCGCGAAGGCCACGCCCGCGAACCAGTCCGGGAACATGTTCTCGAAGAGCTGCGGGATCGCCAGCTGGCCGTTCTTGACCTTGATCCCGGCGGCGATCGCCATGAAGCCGAGGAACGCCAGCAGCCCCAGCATCAGCGAGTACAGCGGCAGGATGGTGGTGTTGCGGCGGATCACCTCACGGCTCCGGCTGGAGAGCGTCGCCGTGATCGAGTGCGGGTACATGAACAGCGCCAGGGCCGAGCCGAGCGCCAGCGTGGCGTAGGTCCACTGCGCGGGCTCACCGGTCACCACCGATCCGCGCGGCTTGTCCGTCACCGGATTGGTCTGGGTGAACGCCTCACCGGCCTTGGCGAAGATCGAGTCGAAGCCGCCGAGCTTGATCGGGATGTAGATGATCGCCACGGCGATCACGATGTAGATCAGGGTGTCCTTGACGAACGCGATCAGCGCCGGCGCCCGCAGCCCCGAGGAGTAGGTGTACGCGGCCAGCACACCGAAGGCGATCAGCAGCGGCAGGTCCTTGATGAACCAGTGGGTCGACTCGCCGCCGCCCACGCCCATCACGTCCAGCACCGCCTGGATGCCCACCAGCTGCAGCGCGATGTACGGCATCGTGGCGAGGATGCCGGTCACGGCGACGGCCAGCGACAGCCCCTTGGAGCCGAACCGGCCGCGGACGAAGTCCGAGGTGGTGACGTAGCCGTGCTTGTGCGACACCGACCACAGCCGCGGCAGGAAGGTGAAGATCAGCGGGTACACCAGGATCGTGTACGGCACCGCGAAGAAGCCCGCGGCGCCCGCCGCGTAGATCGCCGCCGGCACCGCGACGAAGGTGTACGCCGTGTAGAGGTCGCCGCCCAGCAGGAACCAGGTGATCCAGGTGCCGAAGCTGCGGCCGCCCAGGCCCCACTCGTCGAGGCTGTCGGCGTTGTCCGCCCGCCGCCAGCGCGCCGCCAGGAAGCCCATGGCCGTGACGGCCACGAAGAAGAAGATGAAGACGCCGAGGGCGACGCCGTTCACGCCGTCGTTCATTCCGGCGCACCTCCCTTGCGGGCCCGCTGCTCACGCCGGACCAGCACGTAGGCGAGCGAGGTCAGACCGGTGGACGCGAACACCCAGAACAGCTGGTACCAGTAGAAGAAGGGGATACCGATCACCGTCGGTTCCACCCGTGCGTACGAGCCGACCCACAGCATGGCGACGAACGGTGCGATCAGGCACAGTGCCACGACCACGCGTGGCGGCGTGATCACCGGCCTGGTGCCCTCGCTTCTCGGTGGCTGCTCCGACATGCCGCGGCTCCGTTCCTCTTCAGCGATCACTGCAGTGCGCAGGAAATCTAAGCGAGCGCGCGGCCCGGCGTCAGCCCCTGTCCGCATCTCGGTACGGACACACTTGACGGAGCCGCAGGTCAGAGCGGATGCCGCGGGCCCCGGGGAAGATCCCCGGGGCGCGCCGGAGGGCCGGGCTCCGCCGGAGGGCCGGTCTCCGGTGGCAGGGCTCGGCCGTCGGGCCGCGCCCGGGCGTCGGGCCGGTCTCCGGTGGCAGGGCTCGGCCGTCGGGCCGCGCCCGG
>NZ_JBEOXS010000063.1:0-39286 GCF_040296705.1 Streptomyces sp. NPDC002055 | reverse complement strand
AACGCTCGGCTGGGAAACCCCAGCCGAGCGCCTGCATAAACTGCTCACGGCCTAATCAACACGACCACGTGTTGCGACGACCGCTAGAAACCGCCAGGTCGGGGAGGTCGGGCCTTCGTGATGCCGGCCTACGGGCCGAGGTGGACGCCGGGTTGGACCGTGACGGACACGATCAGGCCGATGGCGCTGGACAGGGGGACTTCCGGGTGGGCTACCGCGCCGCCGCCACCAGTGCCTCCATCACCCGGAGGTCCTCCCCGGCCTCCGGGTGCCACTGGACCGCGAGGACGAAGCCGTCGGCGTCCGGCAGTTCGACCGCCTCCGGCGTGCCGTCCTCCGCGAACCCGCAGGCGATCAGGCCGCGGCCGAGGCGGTCGACCGACTGGTGGTGATAGGTGGGCACGGCGACCGTCTCCGGCAGCACGCGGTCCAGCAGCGTCCCCGGAACCGGCTTCACGTCGTGCCGGGCGAAGACGCCCGGCTCCGTGCAGTGGCCGTCGTGTCCGACCGTTTCGGGGAGGTGCTGCACCAGGGTGCCGCCGAGCGCGACATTGAGCAGCTGCATGCCGCGGCAGATGCCGAGCAGCGGCTTGCCGGCGGCCAGCGCCGCCTCGATGAGCGCGAGTTCCCAGGCGTCCCGTTCCCGGGCGGGGGGCCCGGTGCGGGGGTGCGGCTGCGCCCCGTACCGGACCGGTTCGACATCCGGGCCACCGGAGATGACCACCCCGTCCAGCCGCGCGACGGTGGCCTCGGCCTCCGCCGGGTCGTCCGGCGGCAGCATCGCGGCGAGGCCGCCCGCGCGCTGGACGAGCCGGTGGTAGCCGGCCGGCAGCAGGGCCGCGGGCAGGTGCCAGACGCCCCAGCGCACCGAGGAGTCCAGATAGGTCGAGATGCCGATGAGCGGCTTGGGCACGGGTTTTCCTCCGGTGAGCTGCGGTCGGGCGGTCAGTCGCGTTCGAGTTCGGCTTCGGCGGCCGCCAGCGCGGCGAACTCCTCCTCGGGGGCGGAGGCCACCAGGCGGTGCCGGGAGTAGAAGGCGAAGTAGGCCAGGGCGACGACATAGACGCCCAGCGCGATGAACGCCGCCTCCTTGTCCACCAGGAAGGTGGCCACCAGGGCCGAGCATGCCAGCACAAGCGCCACGGAGGACGTCGCGATCCCGCCGGGCGTCCGGTAGGGGCGCGGCAGTTCGGGCTCCCGGCGCCGCAGCACGATGTGCGACAGGGACATCAGGGCGTAGGAGATGGTCGCGCCGAAGACGGCGACGTTGAGCATCCGCGCGCCGTCGCCGGTGGCCGCCGCCAGCGCGAAGCCGATGGCGCCGGGGACCAGCAGACCCATGTAGGGGGCCTTGCGGCGGCTGGTCAGGGAGAGGAAGCGCGGCAGGTAGCCGGCCCGGGAGAGGGCGAACAGCTGGCGCGACCCGGCGTAGATCAGGGAGAAGAAGGAGGCGACGAGCCCGGCCAGACCGGCGTAGTTCACGAAGCGGCTCAGCAGGGTCGGCTTGCCGTCCCCTTCCAGGGCTGCCACCAGCGGGTTCCCCGCGTCCTGCACGGCTGCCGAGCCATGGGCGCCGGTGGCCGCGAGGAAGGTGACCAGGGCGAGCAGCAGCAGGATGCCGATGGAGATCGACATGGCCTTGGGCAGCGAACGGGCCGGGTCCTTGGTCTCCTCGGCGGCCAGCGGCACACCCTCCACACCCAGGAAGAACCACATCCCGAACGGGAACGCCGCCCAGATGCCCAGCACCCCGAACGGCAGCCAGGAGCTGGAGCCGAAGGCGCTGTGGTCGACGGCGATGTCGTTGAGCCCGCTCGCGTCGAACTCCGTGAACGCCCCGACCGCGAAGATCAGCAGCGCGGTGACCGCGATGCCGGTCACGATGAAGCTGAACCGCAGCGCCTCGCCCACACCCCAGAGGTGGATGCCGATGAAGATGGCGAAGCAGGCGAGGTAGACGGGCCAGCCGGACTCCAGGCCGAAGAGCTTCAGCGACTCGACGTAGTCCCCGATGAAGATCGAGATCGCGGCGGGTGCCAGGACGTACTCGATGAGGATGGCGGTGCCGGTGAGGAAGCCGCCCCAGGTGCCCAGCGCACGCCGGGCGAAGCCGTATCCGCCGCCCGCCGTCGGCAGTACCGCCGCCAGCTCGGCGAGGGCGAAGACCATACAGGTGTACATCAGCCCCATGAGGACGGCGGCGATGGCGAGACCGCCGAACCCGCCCTCCGCGAGACCGAAGTTCCAGCCGGAGAAGTCGCCGGAGACGACGTACGCGACGCCGAGTCCGGTGAGCAGCAGCCAGCCGGCGCTGCCTCTGCGCAGGGTGCGCTTCTCCAGATAGGCGTCTTCGGGGGAGGTTCCGCCGCTTGCGGCGGGGGGTGCGATGGGGGCGCCGGTGCCGTCGGCCATGAGCCGCTCCTGACCTGAGGGGTCAATGGTGTGGGGCCATACCTTTGTCCCCCGGTGCACCCGAACGCAAGGGTCTTGCGTTAATCCGAGGTTACGAAAACGCCTCGGACGCGCGAACCGGCACCGCTGCGAACCGGCTCCGCGGAGCCCGCGGCCGGATCCCGCGCCGCCCGGCGGGCCTGCGTGCGGCGGTGCGCGTCCCGCGCGGCCGACCGTATACCGGGGGACCCGGGTCGGCACACTCCTTTTGGGCGGCTCGGCCTGTCGGGGCCGGGCTTCCGGTGTGCGGTCCCGCCTGCCCCTGCGCTCAGGACAGGAAGCCCCGCAGCAGCGCCGCCGTCCCCCCGCAGTGCTCCCGCATCACCTCGCGCGCCGCGTCGGCGTCGCCCTCCAGCACCGCCTCGACCAGCGCGCTGTGCTGCTGCTGGGAGTGCTCCAGGTTCCGGACCAGCAGCGGAATGCAGTCCAGCAGGTCGTTGACGGTCGCCCGTACGGCAACGTACTGGGCGGCGAGCGAGGGGGAGCCGCACAACTCCGCCAGCGTCAGATGCAGCATCGTGTCCTGCCGCCGGTAGTCCGCCAGCGGGGCCTCGTGCGTCGCGGCCAGGGCGCCGCGCAGCCGCTCCGCCTGCTCCTCGGACAGCCCGTGGGCCGCGCAGAGTCCGGCCGCCCCCACCTCCAGCACCTCGCGGAACCGCAGGACGTCCTCCACGTCCACTGTCTCGATGCGTCGCCGCAGCTCATCGCCGGAATTACTGTGTCCGGGGTCGGGCCGGTACCGGACGAACGTCCCGCCGTAGCGGCCGCGCCGGCTCTCCACCAGGCCCTGGTCGGTCAGCACCTTCAGCACCTCGCGCAGCGTCACCCGGCTCACGCCCAGCCGCTCCGCCAGCTCCCGCTCGGCCGGGAGCCGCTCGCCCTGCGGCACCAGTCCGAGCCGGACCACCTGGAGTATCTGCTCCAGCGTCTCTTCGAAGCCGTTCCCCGCCCGGACCGGCCGCAGCACCGGAGCGAGTCGGTCCGCGTCAGCGGAGTCCTGGAAGTCGCCCATCGAACCCCTTCCCAATCAATGGTCTGCACGATTACCTTAAGGCCTCCGGTTGCACCGACAGGAGGCTTTTCCCGTGGCAGACCGCACAGCACCGCTCTCCGTCGACGAACTGCGCACGCTCGTCGACGCAGGCGAGATCGACACCGTAGTGCTCGCCTTCACCGATATGCAGGGGCGGCTCCAGGGCAAGCGGTTCGCCGCCCGGTTCTTCCTCGACGACGTCCTGGACAACGGCACCGAGGGGTGCAACTACCTCCTCGCCGTCGACGTCGACCTCAACACGGTCGACGGGTACGCGATGTCGTCCTGGGAGCGCGGCTACGGCGACTTCGCCATGCACGCCGACCTCCGCACCCTGCGCCGCACCCCCTGGCAGCCCGGGACCGCGCTCGTCACGGCCGACCTGGCCTGGCACGACGGCTCCCCGGTCGTCGCCTCGCCGCGGCAGATCCTGCGCCGTCAGCTCGACCGGCTGGCCGAGCACGGCTGGAGTGCCTATGCAGGCACCGAGCTGGAGTTCATGGTCTTCAAGGACACCTACGAGGAGGCCTGGTCGCGCGGCTACCGCGACATGAACCCGGCCAACCAGTACAACGTCGACTACTCGGTCCTCGGCACCAGCCGCGTCGAGCCGCTGCTGCGCCGCATCCGCAACGAGATGGGCGCGGCCGGCATGACGGTGGAGTCGGCGAAGGGGGAGTGCAACCTCGGCCAGCACGAGATCGCCTTCCGCTACGACGACGCGCTCACCACCTGCGACCAGCACGCCGTCTACAAGACCGGCGCCAAGGAGATCGCCGCGCAGGAGGGCATGGCGCTCACCTTCATGGCGAAGTACGACGAGCGCGAGGGCAACTCGTGCCACATCCACCTGTCGCTGCGCGACGAGTTCGGCAAGCCGATCTTCGCCGACGAACAGGGCGAGTACGGCATGTCCAAGATCATGCGGCACTTCCTCGCCGGACAGATCGCCGCCCTGCGCGACTTCACCCTGCTCTACGCCCCCAACATCAACTCCTACAAGCGGTTCCGGCCCGGGTCCTTCGCCCCGACCGCCGCCGCGTGGGGCCCCGACAACCGGACCTGTGCGCTGCGCATCATCGGCCACGGCCAGTCCCACCGCTTCGAGAACCGCCTCCCCGGCGGCGACGTCAACCCCTACCTCGCGGTGGCGGGCCTGATCGCGGCCGGACTGTACGGCATCGAGCAGGAACTGGAGCTCCCGGAGGCGTGTACCGGCAACGCCTACAACGGCGACGCCGAACACGTCCCCACCTCGCTCCGCGACGCCGCCGAACTGTGGGCCGCCAGCCCCATCGCGCGGGCCGCCTTCGGCGACGAGGTGGTCGAGCACTACCTCAACATGGCCCGCATCGAGCAGGACGCCTACGACAGCGCCGTCACGGACTGGGAGCGCTTCCGGTCCTTCGAGCGCATGTGACGCACCGGGCTCCGCGAGCGGACCGACCTCCGCTCCCCGGCGCACCGTCAACACCAGGAGAACGCACGTTGCACGAGCACCAGGTCCTCAACCCGGCGACCGAAGAGGTCATCGCCACCGTCCCCGACGCCACCCCGGCCGATGTGGATGCCGCCGTCCGCCGGGCGGCCACGGCACAGCGGAGCTGGTCCGCCCTCGCCCCCGGCGAGCGGGCCCGGCTGCTGCGCCGCTTCGCCGCCACGGTCGACGACCACATCGAGGAACTCGCCCAGCTGGAGGTCCGCGAGGCCGGGCACCCCATCGGCAACGCCCGCTGGGAGGCGGGCAACGTCCGGGACCTCCTCGACTACGCGGCCGGCGGAGCCGAGCGCCTCAACGGCAGCCAGATCCCCGTCCCCGGCGGCCTCGACGTCACCTTCCACGAACCGCTCGGCGTCGTCGCCGTGATCGCCCCGTGGAACTTCCCCATGCCGATCGCCGCCTGGGGCACCGCGCCCGCCCTCGCCGCGGGCAACGCCGTCCTGCTCAAGCCCGCCGAGACCACCCCGCTGACCGCGCTGCGGCTGGGCGAACTCGCCCTGGAGGCCGGGCTCCCCGAGGGGCTCTTCCAGGTCCTGCCCGGCGCGGGACCCGTCGCCGGCAACGCCCTCGTCGAGCACCCCGGCGTCGCCAAGGTCGTCTTCACCGGCTCGACGGCCGTCGGCAAGCAGATCATGGCCAAGTGCGCCGCGGACGTGAAGCGGGTGACCCTCGAACTCGGCGGCAAGAGCCCCAACATCGTCTTCGCCGACGCCGACATCGAGCAGGCCGCCGCGGCGGCACCCGGCGCGTTCCTGGACAACACCGGCCAGGACTGCTGCGCCCGCACCCGGATCCTGGTCCAGCGCAGCGTCTACGAACGGTTCATGGAACTGCTCGAGCCCGCCGTCCGGGCCGTCACCGTCGGCGACCCGGCCGATCCCGCCACCGACATGGGACCGCTCATCTCCGCCGCGCAGCGGGAGCGCGTCCGGTCCTTCGTCCCCGAGGACGCGCCCGCGGCGATCCGCGGCGACGCCCCCGCGGGCAAGGGCTTCTGGTACCCGGCGACCGTCCTCACCCCGGACTCGCCCGACGACCCCGCGGCCGTCGACGAGATCTTCGGACCGGTCGCCGTCGTCCTCCCCTTCGAGGACGAGGCCGACGCCGTACGGCTGGCCAACGCCACCCGCTACGGCCTGGCCGGATCCCTCTGGACCCGCGACGTCGGCCGCGCGCTGCGCGTCTCCCGCGCCGTCGCCGCCGGGAACCTGTCCGTCAACTCGCACAGCGCCGTCCGCTACTGGACACCCTTCGGGGGCTTCGGCGAGTCCGGACTCGGCCGGGAGCTGGGCCCCGGCGCCCTCACCGCCTTCACCGAGACCAAGAACGTGTTCATCAGCACCGAGGAGAGCAAGTGACCGAGCAGACCCCTGTGTGCCGCCGACTGGTCGGACGTACCGCCGTCATCACCGGCGCGGGCAGCGGCATCGGGCTGGCGACAGCCCGCCGCCTGGCCTCCGAAGGTGCGAACGTCGTGTGCGCGGACATCGACGACACCGCCGGCAAGGCCGCCGCCGCCGAGGTCGGCGGGCTCTTCGTCCAGGTCGACGTCACCGACTCCGACCAGGTCGAGGCCCTCTTCCGGACCGCCTTCGAGACCTACGGTTCGGTCGACATCGCCTTCAACAACGCCGGCATCTCCCCGCCCGACGACGACTCGATCCTCACCACCGGGCTGGAGGCCTGGAAGCGGGTCCAGGAGGTCAACCTCACCTCCGTCTACCTCTGCTGCAAGCACGCCATCCCCTACATGCAGCGCCAGGGCAAGGGCTCCATCATCAACACCGCCTCCTTCGTGGCGCGGATGGGCGCGGCGACGTCGCAGATCAGCTACACCGCGTCCAAGGGCGGCGTGCTCGCCATGTCCCGCGAGCTGGGCGTCCAGTTCGCCCGCGAGGGCATCCGGGTCAACGCGCTGTGCCCGGGGCCGGTCAACACCCCGCTGCTCAAGGAGCTGTTCGCCAAGGACCCGGAGCGCGCCGCGCGCCGTCTCGTCCACGTCCCGTCGGGCCGCTTCGCCGAGCCCGAGGAGATGGCCGCCGCGGTGGCCTTCCTCGCCAGCGACGACTCCTCGTTCGTCAACGCGGCGGACTTCCTCGTCGACGGCGGTATCGCGGGCGCGTACGTCACCCCGCTGTAGGTCCAGCCGGACCCTCGGTGACGGCACGGCGGCCGGCGCTCCGGGCGCCGTGCCGTCGTGCCGTTCGGGGGCACCGGGGTCGCCACCTTCAATCCGCCCTCGCGTCGGCATATGACGGCTCCAGGCCATAAGGTGACCCGCGTGAGCATGACGACCCCGCCCGGCTGGTACCCAGACCCCGGGCAGACAGGCCACGGCCCCGCCCTCGAACGCTGGTGGGACGGCTCCACCTGGACCGACTACACCCGCGAGCCGCAGGGCACCGCCGTCTCGGAGATTCCGGCGCAACAGGCGGGATTCGGCCCGCCGCAGCACTCCGGCTTCCTGGACACGCCGCTCTCGCCGCCGCCGTCCTTCGGACTGGAGCCGGCCGACAGCGAGTCCCGCGGCAGGACGATGGCGATCGCCGGTGCCGCGGTCGTCCTCGTCGCCGCCATCGTCGGCGGTGTCGTTCTGCTGACCAGCGGCGGGGACAGCTCCGACACCGCCGACGCGCGGCCGAGCACCGGCCCGCAGCAGCCCACGCCCGGTGCACCCGGCGACGGCGGGGCGCCGAGCGGCACTCCGAGCGCTCCGGCCGACACCGTGCAGGACGCCACCAACGGCATCTCCGTGCCCGTCCCCCAGGGCTGGGACAAGAGCCGCAGCAGCACCGGCGGCGCGGGGCTGACCATCGGCCCGTACCCGTGTCCCGGCGAACGGGACACCACCTGTGCGCGCGGCGGCGTGTTCACCCGCGAGGCCAACGGCTACGAGGCGACGACCGCCGAGGGCGTGGCCAAGGAGGACATCGCCAAGAACACCGAGAGCTCCTACGGCAAGGACCCGCGCACCGGCAAGCAGATGTACGGCGGGGTGGTCTCGCACCGCCAGGTCAGGGCCGAGGCCGTGACCGTCGCCGGGCAGCAGGGCTACCTGGTGCGCTGGAAGGTGACGACGAAGAAGGGCGACGGCGGCGTCGTCCAGTCCCTCGCCTTCCCCGCACCCGACGGAGGGAAGGCCCTGGTCCTGGTCCGCTTCGGCTTCGACGCCGGAGGCGAGGTACCGCCGCTCACCGACATGGACGCCATCGCCGAGGGCATCGCACCGCTGGGAGCCGGCGGCGCGGGCGGGAGCATCTGAGGGGACGGACGGGATCTGCCGTCCGGGAGGGGCCCGGCCCCGGCGGAGAGTCGGGCGCCGGGCGCCCCTCGCGCCACGGCGTGGGAGACCGCCACGGCATCAGAGGAACGTGCGGCCCTCGCCCCGGTAGGTCGGCACGGTGTCGGTCACCCGGTCGCCCCGGACCAGGTGCAGGGCGTCGAAGCGTTCGCACATCTCGCCGGCCTTGGCGTGCCGGAACCAGACCTTGTCGCCGATCAGCAGATCGTCCGCCGGCCCGCCCAGCAGCGGCGTCTGCACCTCGCCGGGGCCCTCCTGCGGGTCGTAGCGCAGCCCCTCGGGGAGGTACGGCTGCGGCAGCCGGTCCGCCCCCGGTGCGCCCGACGCGGGATAGCCGCCGCCGAGCACGGTGACCACACCGATGCCGGGGCGCCGTACGACGGGCTGCGCGAACAGCGCGGCCGGCCGGCCCCGGAACGACGTGTAGTGGTCGAACAGCCGCGGTACGAACAGCCCCGACCCCGCCGCGATTTCGGTGACCGCGTCCTCGGCCGCCGTGTGCTGCACACTGCCCGTGCCGCCGCCGTTGACGAACTCCAGGTCCGGCGCCACCTCCCGGACACGGCGCACCGCCTCCGCCCGCCGCACCACCAGCTCCCGCTTGGCCGCCGACTGCATCAGCCGGATCGCGCACGACCGCAGCGGGCGCCCGGCGACCGCGTCACCGACGCCCGCGACATGCCCCTCGTAGGCCATCACACCCACCAGGCGGAAGCCTGGGCGGCGCGCGACCGACCGGGCCAGCTCCGCGAGTTGCTCCGGCGCGCGCAGGGGCGAACGCCGCGCGCCCACCCGCACCCGGCCGCCCAGCAGCCACAGCGAGGTGTCCAGCTCGAGGCAGACCCGGACCTCCTCCGTCCCGCCGCGCGAGGCGTCGATCAGATCGAGCTGCGCGGGGTCGTCCACCATCACCGTCACCGCGGCGGCGAGCTTCGGATCCCCCGTCAGCTCGGCGAAGCGGTCCCGGTCGGCCGAGGGGTAGGCGAGCAGGACGTCCTCGAACCCGGAACGCGCCAGCCAGAGCGACTCCGCGAGGGTGAACGCCATGATGCCCGCGAAGCCCTCCCGCGCCAGCACCCGCTCGAGCAGCGCCCGGCAGCGTACCGACTTGCTCGCCACCCGGACCGGCTTGCCCCGCGCCCGCCGGACGAGGTCGTCGGCGTTGGCGTCGAACGCGTCGAGGTCCACGACCGCGAGCGGCGCGTCGAGGTGCGCGGTGGCCCGGTCGTAGCGGGCCCGGTCGGCAGCGGGGTCGGCCATGGATCCACCTTGCCAGAACGCCGTTACCACTGGGTAGTGGGGTGGTTCGGGCAAACCCGGTCATGTGTCCGATCCAGTTGCCGCTCCGCCCTCGGCAGCACGTAAAGTGACGCGCACGCCGTGGGCCGTCGGCTGTCGCCGGACGGTCCCCATCGGCGAACTGGCCCGCCGCGCATGCCGGTCGGCCGTGAAAGCGCACGACATGAGGGGGGCCGATGAGCGCTGAAGCGCCGCGCGCGGCCTCGCCCCGCTCCTCCGAAGTACCCCAGCAGCGCGGCGCCGCTCCTGCTTCCGGTTCCGCCCCGCAGCACCCGTCGGCGGGCGGGCCGCCGGCCCGGCCGGTACCGCCGCGGCCACCGCATCCGCCCCGTCCGGTCCGCGAACCGGCCGCCCCGCAGCCACGGAACGGTGCCGCGACTCCGTCCGGGCCCTCCGCGCACCGGGTCCCGCCCCGCCCCGCGGCCCCGCCGGCCACCGGCCCCCGGGGTGGAACGGACCGCGGAGCGGGCCCCACCGACACCACGCCCCGACGCCCCGTCCGGACCGGCGACGAGGCGCTGCCGGACGACACTGCCGTTCGGGCCGACACCACCGTTCGCGCCGATACCGCCGTTCGGGCCGACACCACCCCGGGCGACGTCGCGACGGCCCGGCGCGAAGGAGCGGCCGGCAGCCGTCCGAACGCCTCGCGCCCCTCGGCGGGAAACATGTCGCGCCCCTCGGGGGGAACCGGGCCGCGCCCCTCGGCGGGTACCGCGGTTCCCGGTACGCAGCGCACCTCGGGTGCCCCGGCCACTGCCCCCGCCCAGGACCGGCTCGTGAAGCGGGCCGCCCAGGACCGGTCGCGGCCCGCCCAGGACCGGTCAGCGCAGAGGCCTGCCCAGGATCGGCAGGCCCCGGACCGATCCGCGCAGGACCGCCCCGCGCAGGACCGCCCCGCGCAAGGGCCTGCCCGGGCCGGGTCCGCTCCGACCGGGTCTGCCCAGGACCGGCAGGCCCAGAACCGCCCCGCGCAGAGGCCTGCTCAGGACGGGTCCGCCCTGGCCGGGTCTGCTCAGGACCGGCAGACCCAGGAGCAGCCCTCCCAGGACCAGCCCTCCCAGAACCGTCCCGCCCGGAATCGCGCCGCGCAGAACCGTCCCGCCTCCCGTCCCGCACCGGACCGGGACGCGCGCGGGCTGCTCCCGCCGGCTCCGGGAGACCGCCTCCCGGGGCCCGCCCCCACCGCCGTACCGGGACCCGCCCCGGCCTCGCGGCCCTACGTCGGGGGAGCCCCAAGCCCGCGCACCGGGGTGGCGCCCGCCACCGGAACGCCGGGCACGCGCAGTGCCGCCGCCGGAGCCCCGGCCACGCCCGCCGTGAACGCCGGCGCCCCGCCCAGCACGGCGCCCCGCACCGGAGCCCCGGCCGGACCCGCACCCGCGCGCCCTGCCACCGCCCCCCGAACCACGGCGGGCACCACCCCTCCGGCAGCCTCCGCCCGCGCGGCCTCGCCGGTCCCGTCCTCTTCGCCCCCGTCGGTCCCCTCCGCCTCGGCCCCCACCACCCCGGCCCCGGCCTTCCCCCTGCCCGCCGTACCGCCCACGACCTGGCACGGCCCCGGCCCGGGCACCGTTCCGCAGCAGGGACAGCAGGGACAGCAGGGGCAGCAGGGGCAGCAGGGGCAGCAGCTCTGGGGTGTCCCGGCCGTCCCCGCGCCCCGGCGGATACCCCCGCCGGTGCGCATGGCGGCCGTCGCCGCCTGTCTCGTCCTCGGCCTCGGGCTCCTCGGCGGAGCCGCGGCCGGGAGCTGGCTCACCGGCGAATCCGAGGTACCCGCCGCGACCGGAGAGGCCTTTCACCGGGCCCGCGGCCTGTGGCACAACCGTCCCGTCGACGAGCTCTTCCCCCGCACCCTGCACGGCAAGGCGGCGGGCCCCGGCGGCGCCGACCGCGAGTGGACCCGGATCGCGGTCGCCCCGGACAGCGGCTGCGCCAACGCCTTCGACCGGCTGCTCGCCAAGGCGCTCTCCCCGGTCGGCTGCACCCGGCTGCTGCGCGCCACCTACACCGACGCGACCACCAGCACGGTGACGACCGTCGGTCTGATGTTCACCAAGGCGGACCCGGACGGCATGCGGGCCGCGGCCCGGCGCTTCAGCGCCGAGAGGCTCGGCCGGCGCTCCGATCTCATGCCCCGGCCGTACGCGGCCGAGGGCACGGCCGCGGCGACCTTCGGCGCGCGCCAGCGCGGCAGCTGGGTGGTCCGGGTGCTGACCGATGCGCCGGTCGTGGTGTACGCCGTCTCCGGCTTCACCGACGGCCGCGCCGTCGAGGCCCCGGAACCCGCGGACGAGGCGGCCGCCACCGGCGCGACCACGGCACCCGCCCAGGCCGGCCTCGGGCACGACGCCCGCGGGGTGGCCGACCGCATCGAACGCGGCCTGCTCAGCGCCGCCACCGCGCCGTCGGAGGACGCCTCGTGACCGCTTCCGGGCCGCAGCGCTCCGCGCCGCCGTCGGGCCGGGACGGAACGGAGCCTGCTCAGCGCCGCCACCGCGCCCCCGGATGGCACCCCATGACCGCTCCTCGGCCGCAGCGCCGCGCGCCCTCGGGCCCGGACGGAGCGGGGGAATCGGGCGGAACCCCGGGGCCCGGTTCGCGGCCCAAGGCCCGCCGCCCGCGCCGTGCCCTGCGGACACTCGCGCTCGCGACCGCCTCGGCCGCCCTCGCCGTGCTCCCCGCCGTCCCCGCGCAGGCGGATGGCATACGGTCCCAGGAGTGGGCCCTCGACTCCCTCGGGGTCGAGAAGGCCTGGCGGACGACCAAGGGCGAGGACGTCACCGTCGCCGTCCTCGACACCGGGGTGGACGACCAGCACCCGGACCTCGCGGGCCAGGTCCTCACCGGCAAGGACCTGATCGGCTTCGGCGCGGGACGCGGCGACCGCGCCTGGGCGCGGCACGGCACCGCCATGGCCGGGATCATCGCCGGGCACGGCCACGGCACCGGCCAGGAGGACGGCGTCGTCGGCGTCGCGCCACGCGTCAAGATCCTTCCGGTCCGGGTGATCCTCGAGGATTCCGACCCGGCCCGCACCCGGGCCCGCGGAGCCCGCGGCAACGCCCTGGCCGACGGCATCCGCTGGGCCGCCGACCACGGCGCCGACGTGATCAACCTGTCGCTCGGCGACGACAGCAAGTCGGCCCACCCCGAGCCGCAGGAGGACGCCGCGGTGCAGTACGCCCTGAGCCGGGGCGCGGTGGTGGTCGCCTCGGCGGGCAACGGCGGCGAGAAGGGGGAACGGGCCTCCTATCCGGCCGCCTATCCCGGAGTGATCGCCGTGACCGCGGTGGACCGCTACGGCAACCGGGCGGCCTTCTCCACCCGCCGCTGGTACGCCACGGTCGCCGCGCCCGGCGTGGACGTGGTCATCGCCGACCCCGACCGGCGCTACTACAAGGGCTGGGGCACCAGCGCCGCCGCCGCCTTCGTCTCGGGCGCCGTCGCCCTGGTGCGCTCCGCGCACCCCGAACTGACCCCGGTCCAGATCAAGAAGCTGCTCGCCGACACCGCGCGGGACCGGCCGGAGGGCGGGCACAGCGACGACCGCGGCGCCGGCCTGGTCGACGTCCCGGCGGCGATCGACGCGGGGGAGAAGCTCCGGCCCCGGCCGCAGCACCCCGACGCCGCTCCGTACGGCCGGCAGTACTTCGGAGCGGGCCCCGACGGGGACGCCGGCGAGGACCCGGTGACGGGGCTGCCGGCCGCTGCCGCGGGAGCCGTCGGCGCGCTCCTGCTCGGCGCCGCCGTCGTGCTGTGGCGCCGCGGCCGGACGCCCGCGCAGCCCCGCTGAGCCGGGCCGATACCCTCGGGGCGTGGCCCTCAAGAACATCCCGGACTCCGGGTTCTCCGATGACGACGGCTCCGCCGACCCCCGGCTGACAGCGGCCCTGGCCGCCTACGCCGACGACCCCGCGGCGGAGCCCGGTGTGCTCGCCGCCCTCCCCGGCGCCCGGCTCCTGGTGCCCGTGGTCGCGGTCCTCGGCGAGGCGGAGACCGGGCCGGACGGGCTGCGCCGCGAGAAGTCCAGCGACATGGCCGTGCCCACGCTGACGGGCCCGGGCGGCCGCCGCGCCCTGCCCGCGTTCACCTCCACCGAGTCCCTGGCCCGCTGGGACCCGCAGGCCCGCCCGGTGGCGGTCCCGCTGTACCAGGCGCTCCGGGCGGCCGCGCACGAGCAGGCCGACACCGTCGTCCTCGACCTCGCCGGCCCGGTGCCCTACCAGCTGACCGGGCCCGCGCTGCTCGCCCTCGCCGAGGGCCGGGAGAGCACCGACCCGCTCGCCGACCCCGCCGTGGCGGACGCCGTACGGACGGTGCTGGCCGACGAGCCCGCGGTGCTGCGGGCTCACCTGGCACCCGGCGGCAGCGCCGACGGCACCCTCGCGCTGTGCCTCGCGCCCGAGGCGCCGGCCCGCGACGTGGCGCAGCGCGTGGCGACCGCGCTGGCCGGGGACGAGACCCTGCGGGCCCGGCTGGTCCGCGGACTGGACCTGGCGCTGCTGCCGGCCGCCGCCACGGTCCCGGGGGAGCCGCTCTTCGCCCGGCAGGCGTGATGCGCTGATCCGCCCCACAATGCAGAGAGGCTTTGTGATCTTTGCTTGGAGGGCGAGATGGCGGAGACGGCGGAGACGGCGACACGCAGGACCGGCCTCGAGTCGATCGACGTGCGCACGGTCGTGGCGGAGTTCCTCGGCACCCTGCTGCTCGTGTTCTTCGCCGTCGGGTCGGCGGTGCTGGGCGCCGAGTACGTGGGCACCGTCGGCATCGCCCTGTCCTTCGGCTTCGTGCTGCTGGCCCTCGCCTACACGTTCGGCCAGATCTCGGGCTGCCACCTCAACCCGGCGGTCACCCTCGGCATGCTGCTGGCCCGGCGCATCACCCCGCGCACCGCACTGGAGTACCTGGTGGCGCAGCTGCTGGGCGGGATCGTCGGCGCGGCCCTGCTCTTCCTGGTGGCGAAGCAGGTGCCGGGCCTGGAGACGTCCGGCGGCTTCGGCAGCAACGGCTACGGATACCGCTCGGCCGTGGGGATCAACATCTTCGGCGCGTTCGTGGCCGAGATCGTGCTGACCTTCCTGCTGGTCTACGTCTACCTCGCGGTCACCCGGAACCTGGTGCTGATCGGTCTCGCCGGTCTCCCGGTGGGCCTGTGCCTGGCCGTGGTCAGCCTGGTCGGCATCCCGCTCACGGGAGCCTCGGTCAACCCGGCGCGCAGCTTCGGCCCGGCGCTCTTCGCGGGTGCGGAGGCGATGACCCAGGTCTGGCTGTTCCTGATCGCGCCGCTGGTGGGCGGGGCGCTCGCCGCGCTGGTGCACGGCGTCACGCACCCCGCCGAGCCGGTCGGCGTCGCCCGGACGGCCACCGAGACCGCCGAGTGACCGCCGGGCCCGGTACCGGCGTCGTCCGGACCGGACCGGACGGGATCCACAGCGGGGCGGGCAACCTGCGAGCCCGCTCCGCCTGCCCGTGGCCGGACCGGGCACAGTCCTGGACCTGACCGAGCCCGGACCCGACCGAGCCCGGACCCGACGACGGGCCCCGGCCCGTCAGCTCCCGTAGACGGGACCGGTGAACTTCTCGCCCGGCCCCTGGCCCGGCTCGTCCGGTACCACCGAGGCCTCCCGGAAGGCCAGCTGGAGCGACTTCAGGCCGTCGCGCAGCGGGGAGGCGTGGTACGACCCGACCTCGGTCGCGCTCGCGGTGACCAGGCCGGCCAGCGCGGTGATCAGCTTCCGTGCCTCGTCCAGGTCCTTGTGGTCGGAGCCGTCCTCGGCGAGGCCCAGGTTGACCGCGGCCGCGCTCATCAGGTGCACGGCGACGGTGGTGATCACCTCGACCGCGGGGACGTCCGCGATGTCG
Source organism: Streptomyces sp. NPDC002055 (assembly GCF_040296705.1). Classification (NCBI taxonomy): domain Bacteria; kingdom Bacillati; phylum Actinomycetota; class Actinomycetes; order Kitasatosporales; family Streptomycetaceae; genus Streptomyces; species Streptomyces sp. NPDC002055. Next base: position 23,836 of record NZ_JBEOXS010000063.1, on the reverse strand, counting down.
CGGGTCATCGTGTCGAAGTCGGGAGACTGCCCCGTGGGCTCGGGCGTCGGCTGCTGCGGGGTGGCGTCGCTCATACTCAGGACTTCACTTTCGGCTGGACAGTTGACATCAGCCTATGGCCCCTGCCCGCGCGGTGGGTGACCGGGCCGAACGCTGGTATGCTTGATGACGACCGGCCGGACACGCCTGTGCCCGGCCCACAAGTGGAGGCTCCGAACTCCCACCTGACCGATCTCCCGGATCGGCGGGTCACCGGTCAGACAGAGCCCGTCGTTCCGTACGGACGACGGACCTGTCCGATGCGCCCCGCGGCCACCGCGGCGGTGCTCCGGTATGCGAGGAGCCCCGCCTGTGTCCCGTTCGGGGCGTTTTTCACGTCCGGCAGGGGTCGACAGAAACAGACGTGACGCGGCTGTCCGCCAGGCAATCGCGTGGTGCAACCGAGGAGGCCCCATCAGCGCCGAGCCCCGCATCAACGACCGGATCCGAGTCCCCGAGGTGCGACTTGTCGGTCCCAGTGGCGAGCAGGTCGGCATCGTGCCGCTTGCCAAGGCACTGGAGCTTGCGCAGGAGTACGACCTCGACCTCGTCGAGGTCGCGGCGAACGCCCGCCCGCCCGTGTGCAAGCTCATGGACTACGGGAAGTTCAAGTACGAGTCGGCCATGAAGGCCCGTGAGGCGCGCAAGAACCAGGCGCACACGGTCATCAAGGAGATGAAGCTCCGGCCGAAGATCGACCCGCACGACTACGACACCAAGAAGGGTCACGTCGTCCGGTTCCTCAAGCAGGGCGACAAGGTCAAGATCACGATCATGTTCCGTGGCCGTGAGCAGTCCCGCCCCGAGCTGGGCTACCGACTGCTGCAGCGTCTCGCGGAGGACGTCCAGGACCTCGGTTTCGTCGAGTCGAACCCGAAGCAGGACGGCCGAAACATGATCATGGTTCTCGGTCCGCACAAGAAGAAGACCGAGGCGATGGCCGAAGCCCGTGAGGCGCAGGCCGCCCGCAAGGCGGAGCGCACCGGCGTTCCCGCTGAGGCTGCCGAGGCAGCCGAGGCCGCCGAGGAGCACGTCGAGGCCTGATCCCGGATCGCTCCGGGAAACCCGGGGTCCCGGCCCCGGACACCAACCGAACCAGCTGACGCTTCCGTGTGCCGGTTTCACCGGCTCGCGGACGGAAGCGCCACCGACGAGGAGAGAACGGCGACATGCCGAAGAACAAGACGCACAGTGGTGCCAGCAAGCGCTTCAAGCTCACCGGCTCCGGCAAGGTGATGCGCCAGCGCGCCGGTCGCCGCCACCTTCTCGAGCACAAGCCGTCCACGCTGACGCGCCGCCTTGCCGGCAAGACCGAGATGGCCCCGGCCGACGCCAAGAAGATCAAGAAGCTTCTCGGCAAGTGACCCAGCCGCCCCGGGCGTCGGACCGACGCTGCAGGCCGGGGCGTACGTCACCCACCGGGACCTCATCGATTCCGGGCCGTGTGAGTCACCCGCGGCCCCGTACAAGGAGTTAACAAGTGGCACGCGTCAAGCGGGCAGTCAACGCTCACAAGAAGCGCCGGGCGATCCTCGAGCAGGCCAGCGGCTACCGCGGTCAGCGTTCGCGCCTGTACCGCAAGGCCAAGGAGCAGGTCACCCACTCCCTGGTCTACAACTACAACGACCGCAAGAAGCGCAAGGGCGACTTCCGTCAGCTGTGGATCCAGCGGATCAACGCCGCTGCCCGCGCCAACGGCATCACCTACAACCGCTTCATCCAGGGTCTGAAGGCCGCCAACATCGAGGTGGACCGCAAGATGCTGGCCGAGCTCGCGGTCAACGACGCCAACGCCTTCGCCGCGCTCGTCGAGGTGGCCCAGAAGGCGCTGCCGAGCGACGTCAACGCCCCGAAGGCCGCCTGACCCGGCAGCCTGACAGCGTCGGACGGACCCGCAGGCCCCTGGCCTGCGGGTCCGTCGCTGTCTGCCCCCGCTCCCGTACACCCCGTCGCCCGAGCCCCAGAGAAGTGAGCCGCCGTCCATGGGCCCTGCCGAGCCGATCTCCCCGCGTTCCCCCCGCGTCGCCGCCGCCCGCCGGCTCGCCCGGCGCAACTTCCGGGTCAAGGAGCGCCGGTTCCTCGCCGAGGGGCCGCAGGCGGTCCGGGAGGCGGCCCTGCACCGCGGCGACGGCGAGCCGACCCTGACCGAGCTCTTCGCCACCGCGGAGGCCGCCGAGCGGCACACCGGCATCGTCGAAGCCGCCCGGGCCGCGGGGGCGCGGATCCACACCGCCCCGGACGACGTCGTCGCCGAGCTCTCGCAGACCGTCACCCCGCAGGGCCTGGTCGGCGTCTGCCGCTTCCTCGACCGGCCCTTCGACGAGATCCTCCGGGACCGGCCGCGGCTGGTCGCCGTCCTCGCCAACGTCCGCGACCCCGGCAACGCCGGGACCGTGCTGCGCTGCGCCGACGCGGCCGGAGCCGACGCCGTCGTCCTCACCGACGCCTCCGTCGACCTCTACAACCCCAAGTCCGTCCGGGCCTCGGTCGGCAGCCTCTTCCACCTCCCCGTGGCCGTCGGCGTCCCCGTCGACCGGGTGGTGGACGGGCTGCGGGGCACCGGCGTACGGATGGTCGCCGCGGACGGCGCGGGCGAGCGCGACCTCGACACCGAGCTCGACGAGGGCGTCCTGGGCGGCCCCACCGCCTGGATCTTCGGCAACGAGGCCTGGGGCCTCCCGGAGGAGACCCGCGCACTGGCGGACGAGGTGGTGCGCGTCCCCATTCACGGACAGGCCGAGAGCCTCAATCTCGCAACGGCCGCCGCCGTGTGCCTCTATGCATCGGCCCGTGCGCAGCGCGCATCCGGAGGGTGCCGCTCCGTCACTCCGAGCTAGTAAGGTTGCCGCGGGGGTGCGACCAGGGGGTGTGGGGATGGACGCCAGGACTGCGGCCGAGTGCGCACGGAGCGCGGCCGCGCCCGCGACCGGTGCCCTCCCCGGCCACGGCTCCGCACTCGCCGGACCGGGCCCGGACGGACTGGGCCTGGACGGACTGGGCCTGGGCCCCGACGACCTGCCCGACGGTCTCGTCGTCGCCGACGAGACCGGCCGGATCCTCTGCTTCAACGCCGCCGCCGCCCGGATCACCGCGCTGCCCCCGTCCGAGGCCATCGGCCGGCCGCTGGAGCGCGCACTGCCGCTGGAGGACCTCGAGGGCCGCCGGTGGTGGACCGTCACCGACCCGTACGGCGGCCTCGCGATCCGCATCGGCCAGCCGGAGCGGAATCTGTTGCTCCCCGGCGGGCGCGAGGTCCTGGTCTCCGCGCGCTACGTGCGCCGCCGCCCCACCGGGCCGCTCCACCGGCTGGTCGTCACCCTCCGCGGCACCGAGGCCCGCCGCCGCACCGAGCGCAGCCACGCCGAGCTGATCGCCACCGTCGCCCATGAGCTGCGCTCGCCGCTGACCTCCGTCAAGGGCTTCACCGCGACGCTGCTCGCCAAGTGGGAGCGGTTCACCGACGACCAGAAGCGGCTGATGCTGGAGACGGTCGACGCGGACGCGAACCGGGTGACCCGGCTCATCGCCGAGCTCCTCGACATCTCCCGGATCGACTCGGGCCGGCTGGAGGTCCGCCGCCAGCCGGTCGACATGGTCGCCGCCGTCCAGCGGCACGTGGCCTCGCTCACCGGCACCGGACAGCCCGGCGACCGCTTCGACGTCCGCACCGTGCACCCGCTGCCCGCGCTGTGGGCCGACCCCGACAAGGTCGACCAGGTGCTGGGCAACCTGCTGGAAAATGCGGTGCGGCACGGCGAGGGAACCGTCACCATCGAGGTGGCACCCGCCCCCACCCGCAGCCTGGAAGAAGGAACGGCCGTCACCGTGAGCGACGAGGGCTCCGGCATCCCGGAGGAATCGATGAGCCGCGTGTTCACCCGCTTCTGGCGGGGCAGCAAGCGCGGCGGCACCGGGCTGGGCCTCTACATCGTCAAGGGCATCGTGGAGGCGCACGGCGGGGTTATCGAGGTCGGCCGCGCCCCCGGCGGCGGTGCCCAGTTCCGATTTACCCTGCCCGTGGCGGTCCCGGCCTTCATGGCCTGAGGCACCACGGGCTCCCTCCCCCCTGCCTCCGGTGGGGGCACCCTCACCGCCAGCCCCGTAGACTCGGCTTTTGGCACCCCGGGCAGCCTCGGCCGCCCTGCCACCGAGCGTGGGCAGCGCCATCCAGCCAATTCGGAAACACGGGAAGAGATGTCGGCACCCAATAAGTCGTACGACCCTGTTGAGGTCGAGGCACTGAAACCGGAAGAGATCGCCCGGATGCGGGACGAGGCGCTCGCCGCGTTCTCCGCGGCCGGCGACCTCGAGGCCCTGCACGACGCGAAGGTCGCCCACACCGGCGACCGCTCGCCGCTGGCCCTGGCCAACCGCGAGATCGGCGCCCTCCCGCCGCACGCCAAAGCCGACGCGGGCAAGCGCGTCGGCGGCGCCCGCGGCGAGGTCAACCGGGCGCTCAAGGCACGCCAGGAGGAGCTGGAGGCGGAGCGCGACGCCCGGGTGCTGGTCGAGGAGGCGGTGGACGTCACGCTGCCGTACGACCGCGTACCCGCCGGCGCCCGGCACCCGCTGACCACGCTCTCCGAGCGCATCGAGGACGTCTTCGTGGCCATGGGCTACGAGGTCGCCGAGGGCCCCGAGGTCGAGGCCGAGTGGTTCAACTTCGACGCGCTGAACTTCCCGCCCGACCACCCCGCCCGCGCCATGCAGGACACCTTCTTCGTCCAGGGGCCCGAAGGCTCCCGGGACGGCACGGAGGAGTCCGGGGTCGTGCTGCGCACCCACACCTCGCCGGTGCAGGTGCGCGCCATGCTCGACCGCGAGCCGCCGCTCTATGTGATCTGCCCCGGCCGGGTGTTCCGCACCGACGAGCTGGACGCCACCCACACCCCGGTCTTCCACCAGGTGGAGCTGCTCGCCGTCGACGAGGGCCTGACCATGGCGGACCTCAAGGGCACCCTGGACCACATGGTGCAGGCGCTGTTCGGCGAGGGCATGAGCACCCGGCTGCGGCCGAACTTCTTCCCCTTCACCGAGCCGTCCGCCGAGATGGACATGGCGTGCTACGTCTGCCGGGGCGCCTCCGTCGGCGACCCGGACCGCCCGTGCCGCACGTGCAGCAGCGAGGGCTGGATCGAGCTCGGCGGCTGCGGCATGGTCAACCCGCGGGTGCTCGCCGCCGCGGGCATCGACCCGGAGAAGTACAGCGGATTCGCCTTCGGGTTCGGCATCGAGCGGATGCTGATGTTCCGCCACAACGTCGAGGACATGCGAGACATGGTCGAGGGTGACGTGCGCTTCACCCGGCCTTTCGGGATGGAGATCTGATGCGGGTCCCGCTTTCCTGGCTGCGGGAGTACGTCGACCTGCCGGCCGGTGAGACCGGTCGTGACGTACAGGCCAAGCTCGTTGCCGCGGGGCTGGAGGTCGAGCGCGTCGAGCAGCTCGGCGCCGGCCTCAGCGGCCCCCTGGTGGTCGGCAAGGTGCTGGCCATCGAGGAGCTGACGGAGTTCAAGAAGCCCATCCGGTACTGCCAGGTGGACGTCGGCGATGCCAACGGCACGGGCGAGCAGCAGAACATCGTCTGCGGTGCCCGGAACTTCAGCGTCGGCGACAAGGTCGTCGTGGTGCTGCCCGGCGCCGTGCTGCCCGGTGACTTCCGGATCTCCGCGCGCAAGACCTACGGCAAGACCTCCGAGGGCATGATCTGCTCCGCGAGCGAGCTCGGCATGTCCGACGAGCACGACGGCATCATCGTGCTCCCCCCGGAGCACGAGGCCGGCACCGACGCCATCGAGCTGCTCGGGCTCGACGACGAGGTCCTCGACATCGCCGTCACCCCCGACCGCGGCTACTGCCTGTCGATGCGCGGCGTCGCCCGCGAGGCGGCCACCGCCTACGGGCTGCCGCTGCGGGACCCGGCCCTGCTCGACGTGCCGTCGCCCAACGAGTACGGCTACCGGGTCGTCGTCGAGGACCCGGCCGGCTGCGACCGCTTCACCGCGCGCACCGTCACCGGCCTCGACCCGCAGGCGCGCTCCCCGATCTGGCTGACGCGCCGGCTGGAGAAGGCCGGGATGCGCCCGGTCTCCCTCCCCGTCGACGTCACCAACTACGTGATGCTCGAACTCGGGCAGCCGCTGCACGCCTACGACCGGTCGCGCGTCGACGGGCCGATCGGGGTGCGCCGTGCCACAGCGGGGGAGAAGTTCACCACCCTCGACGGCACCAAGCGCGTCCTCGACCCCGAGGACCTGGTGATCACCGACAGCTCCGGGCCCATCGGGCTCGCGGGCGTCATGGGCGGTGCGCACACCGAGATCGCCGACCCGGTCACCGACCCGGAGACCGGCGCGGTCACGGGCACCACCGAGATCGTCGTCGAGGCCGCGCACTTCGACCCGATCGCGATCGCCCGCACCTCCCGCCGGCACAAGCTGTCCTCCGAGGCGTCCAAGCGCTTCGAGCGGGGCGTCGACCCGCAGGCCGCCTCCGCGGCGGCCCAGCGGACCGTCGACCTGCTCGTGCTGCTCGCGGGCGGCAGCGCCGAGGCCGGCGTCACCGAGGTCGTCACCCCGGGCGGGCCCCGCACCATCACGATCCCCGCGGACCACCCGGACCGCGTCGCGGGTGTCGCCTACGGCCGGGAGACCGTCGTCCGCCGCCTCCAGGAGGTCGGCTGCGACGTCCACGGCCAGGACCGGCTGACCGTCACCGTGCCCAGCTGGCGGCCCGACCTCACCGACCCGAACGACCTCGCCGAAGAGGTCATCCGGCTCGAGGGCTACGAGAACCTGCCGTCGACCCTGCCCCGGCCGCCCGCCGGCCGCGGGCTGACCGAGCGCCAGCGGCTGCACCGCCGGGTGGGCCGGGCGCTCGCCGGCGCCGGCTTCGTCGAGGCACCGAACTACCCGTTCCTGGGCGAGCAGGTCTTCGACGACTTCGGTCTGGAGGACGACGACCCGCGCCGCTCGGTGGTGCGCCTGGTCAACCCGCTCTCGCACACCGAACCGGCCCTGCGCACCACGCTGCTGCCGGGACTGCTGGGCGCGCTGCACCGCAACCACGGCCGTGGCGAGCACGACCTGGCGCTCTTCGAGACGGGCCTGGTGTTCCGGCCCACCGGCTCCGAACAGGAGCCCGGCCGGCCGGACGTCGACGGACGGCCGACCGACGAGGAGATCGCCCGGCTGAATGCCGCGCTGCCCGTGCAGCCTAGGCGGGTCGCCGTGGTCCTCGCCGGGGCGCGCGAGCAGGCCGGCCGCTGGGGCAAGGGACGCCCGGCGACCTGGGCCGACGCCGTCGAGGCGGGCCGCACGGTGGCCCATGAGGCCGGGGTCGAGCTGATCGTCCGCCAGGACCAGCACGCCCCCTGGCACCCCGGCCGCTGCGCCGCGCTGCTGGCCGAGGTCGACGGCGAGGAGGTGCTCGTCGGCAACGCCGGGGAGCTCCACCCGCGGGTCATCAAGGCCCTCGGCCTGCCGGAGCGCACCTGCGCCATGGAGATCGAGCTGGACCGGCTGGAGCGGGCCGCGTCCGGTCCGGTCGAGGCCCCGCACGTCTCGACGTTCCCGGTGGCCACCCAGGACGTCGCGCTGATCGTCGACACCTCGGTCCCGGCCGCCGATGTCGAGTCCGCGCTGCGGGCCGGTGCCGGTGAACTCCTCGAATCGCTGCGGCTGTTCGACGTCTTCACGGGCGAGCAGATCGGCGAGGGCAGGAAGTCGCTGGCGTACGCGCTGCGGTTCCGCGCCTCCGACCGGACGCTGACGGTGGAGGAGGCCTCCGCCGCCCGGGACGCCGCCGTCGCGGCTGCCGCCGAGCGGACGGGCGCCACACTGCGCGGCGCGTAATCGCCTGCCGCAACCGTGGAAGGGGTGCACCCGGATCTCCGGGTGCACCCCTTCGTGGTCTCCGCCCACCCGCTCTTCACGGCCAGTACAGAGCCGGCACCGGGCCCGTTGCGTGCAGCCGAGGTGCGGGTGGCCGGTGGACCCCCGTGGTCGACGGGCAGGCGACCGGTGGGGGCAACGGCCGAGGGGGCGTCACCGCGCCAGAGGTGGATCACTCCATCGGGTGACATATCGGCGGATGGTGGTTACTCGATTGCTCATGGTTGCCACAATCGGCGCGGTCGTCACGGCAGTTCTGACCACCGTACGGAGGTCGGTCGCGGGCCGTGGGCCTGTCGGCCGCCTCCGGACCTGCCAGGGGAGGCGTGGGCATGATCCGTTCCAGGGGGTGGCGAGGTGCGCCCCGAGGTGTACCGAAGGTCTGGCGCGTGCTGGTCTTCGCGCTTCCGGGGCTCTGGATCCTGGGCGTCGTCTCCTGGCAGCTGACCCACCCGACCGGCATCCCGGCTGTCCAACTCCTCGCCGCCGCGCCCGCGATAGCCTGCGCCGGCAGCGGCCGCCGTCCCTGTGTGGTGCTCGGCGGGGTCTGCGCGGCGTTCGCCCTCGTCCCGCTGGGCTCCGTCGAGGAGGAGCACGGCATGGGGATCCGCGCCGGGACCTGCGGCGCGATCTTCGCGGTGGTCGTGGCCGGCTATCTCACGACCGGCCGCCGCCTCCGGCTGATGCGCGAGCTGGAGCGCACCCGTGAAGCGGCCACCGCCGCGCAACAGGTCCTGCTCCGCCCGCCGCCTCCGCGCCTCGACGGACTGACGGTGGCGGCCGGTCACCTCTCCGCCACCCGTGGCGCCCTGATGGGCGGTGACCTCTACGAGGCGCTGGACACCCGGCACGGCGTCCGCGTCGTCATCGGCGACGTGCGCGGCCATGGCCTCCCGGCCATCGGCGCCGTCGCGGCCCTGCTCGGCAGCTTCCGGGAAGCGGCCCACGACGAGCCGGAACTCTCCGGCGTCCTGCGGCGGTTGGACCGTGCGATGCAGCGGCACCTGCGGGAGCGTGCGGACCGGGAGCCCGGCGCGGGCGGCCGGGTCGTGGACGGAGGGGAGCCGGACGGTCCGCTCGCTGAGGAGTTCGTCACCGTGCTCCTGCTGGAGTTGCGCGCCGGCCGCCGGCCGACCGCACTCAACTGCGGTCACCCCTGGCCGTATCTGCTCACCACCGCGCCGGACGGTGCCGGTCACCTGGACGGTGCCGGTCACCCGGACGGCACGGGGAGCCGGGACGGTCACGGGCCGCGCGCGATGCGCGCCGTACGGCTGGCGGACGCCGACCCGCTGCCGCCGCTGGGCGCGTTCCCGCTCCCGGCCGAGCTGCCGGTGGTGTCCTGCCGGCGGCTGGGGGGCGGGGACACCCTGGTCCTGCACACCGACGGCGCGGAGGACGCGCGGGATGCGTCAGGGGCCTTCTTTCCCCTGGGCAGCGCGCTGCTGGCCGCTGCCGGCGGCGGATCCGGGACCGAGTGCGGCCCCGCGGCCGGGGCCGACGCTGTGGTCGGCCCGCAGGCCATCGTCGAGCAGGTGTGCTCCGCGCTGCTGCGGCACGCCCGCGGCAGGCTCCGGGACGATGCCGCGCTGCTGGTGCTGCGCTGCGAGCGGCAACGGATTCCCGCGCCCGCCGGCGCCGGGCGCGCGGCGGGCGCCGAGCCGGTCCCCTGAGCGTCGCCGTGTTCCCAGGTCCCACGTGCCCCGGGCCCCACGTGCCCCGCGACTCACGTGCCCTGCGACTCACGTGCCCCGGGCCCCACGTGCCCCGGGGCACGTGTTCGCCTGCACCTGCGCCTGCCCGGGCGCGTCCGGTCGGCGCCCCCGGGCCCGGACCGGCCCTTGCCTCTCCAGGGCGTGCCCGGCATGCCGTCCGCCGACCGAGCGCGTCCCGGCCGGACCCCGGAGCGCCGCGGCGCCGTTTCTCTCCGCCGTTGGTAGATGTAGGGCCCGAACAGCTCAGGTCCGAGAAGAGGGCAGACATGGCCGCACCGACGACCGGGCAGGGAGCCGCTCTCACCACCCACCGCACGCAGCCCGGTCCCGCGCCTCACTCCATCGGCGGCGCCCCGGGGCGCGTGACCGTGCTGCGGGCGCCCGCGAGCGAACTCGTCGCGGTGATCGGGCCGGACGGGTCCCGCCGCACCGCGCTGCTCCACGCCCTCGGCGCCCTCCCGGCCGTCGGCCGCCCCGTCGCCCAGGTGCGCACCCGGGGGGACGGGGCTCCGGACCCGGGCCGCCGGGTCGGTGAGCTGCTCGCGGACCTCCGCACCGCGGGGCCGGCGAGCCGGGTGCTCGCCGGGGCGGTGCCGGGGGAGACGTACGGCGGGGCGGCGGGCCGCGGGCCGCACCCGGACACCCGCTACGCGGAGCTGCCGCCCGCCGACCGGCTGCTGCTCGCCCTGACGGTGGCGCTGGCCGAACGGCCCGCGGCCGTCCTCGTCGAGTCCGCCGACACGGGACCGGACCTCGTGGGCCGGCGCCGGGTGTGGGCCGGACTGCGCCGGGTCGCCGAGTCCGGCCTGTCCGTCCTCGCCGGCTGCCGGTCCGTCGGCGCGGCGGGGCGCTACGCCCACCGCACCGTGCTGCTGCCGCACCGCACCGGACTCGGCTGAGGGCGGCCCCGCCGCGCGTCCGCGGGCCCGATGCCCGGGACTGCCGAACCCGCCGCCGGAAGGCGGGAGTTCACACCCCGTGTGCGCCCGGTTCCATTACGCTGTGGACTCATTGAGCACATCGGGAGGGCACGATGGAGCCCAACACCCTGCTCGACGCCGTTCTCGACGAAGCAGGCATCTCCCACGCCGGGCTGGCCGCCCATGTCAACGAGGCGGGGCGCGCCCGGGGCATGACGCTGCGTTACGAACACACGGCCGTCGCCCGCTGGCTGAAGGGGCAGCGGCCCCGCGGCCGGGTGCCGGACCTGATCTGCGAGGTCCTCGGCGAACGGCTGCACCGTGCGGTGACCCTCGACGACATCGGCCTCGGCATCTCCGGCAGCGGTCACGGCCCCGGCACCCCGCTGTCCGGCTTCGTCGACCGGGCCACCGCGCTCTGGCGCTCCGACGAACAGCGGCGCCCGGACGTCGTCGGCGCCCCCGCGGTCACCGGCACCCCCGCCGTGATCCCGGTGTGGGAGTGGGAGAACCCGCCCGAGGACGCCGATGTCTCCCGGCGCGGCCACACCAGCGTCGGCCTCGCCGACATCGACATGCTGCGGGCCGCCCGCGCCCACTACGAGCTGCTCTATCGCAAGGCGGGCGGGGTGGCGACCCGGGCCCGCATCGTCGGCTTCCTCACCTCCGAGACGGCGCCACTGCTGCGCGGCGGCTACACCGACGCCACCGGCCGGCAGCTGCACCGGGCCGCCGGCGGACTGGTCGCCATCGCCGGCATCTGCGCCTACGACTCTGACGCGCACGGCCTGGCGCAGCGCTACTTCCACCAGGCGCTGCGGCTCGCCAAGGCCAGCGGGGACCGCGGGCTCGGCGCCTATGTGATCGCGCTGATCGTCAACCAGTCGCTGTTCCTGGGGGAGCACCGTCAGGCCGTCGCATTCGCGGAGTCCGCGCTGCGCGCCGCGGGCGGCCACATCACCCCGGCGCTGACCGCGGACCTGTACGCGATGCAGGCCAAGGCGTACGCCCGGCTCGGTGACGGCGCCGGAGCGCTGTCCTGCATCCGGAGCGCGGAGTCCGCGGCCGACCGGATCCGCCGGGGCCAGGAGCCCGCCGAGACCGGGTATGTGCAGCCCGGCCTGGTCAACGTCCAGGTGGCGGAGGCGCTGCTGAGCCTGGGCGATCTGGGTGCGGCCCGGGAGCACGCGACCGCCGCGGTCGGCACCCCGGCCCACGACCGGGGGCGGGTCCACCGGCTGGCCATGCTCACCCATATCGAGCTGCGCCAGGGCGATGCCGACCGCGCGGTGGCCACCGCGGTGGAAATGACCGAACAGGCCCGGGGGATGGAGTCCCGGCGGCTGCGGGACCGGCTCCGGGCGGTGCGCACCCACCTCGTCGCCAGCAGGTGCGCGGCCACCGCCGGGGCCGCCGAACTGATCGACAGTGCGCTGCGCGTGCCCCTGTGAGCGCTCGCTCCGCCGCTGAGATGTTGCGACTGTTGCCCTCTACCCGGCGGAAGGTGGCAGTCGCGTGCGATGGAAGAATCTCAGGGAGCAGACCGTGTACGAGAACCGCTGGTTCCGGGTCAATCTCGCCGATGTCGAACTCCCCGACGGCAGACACCTCGACCACTTCGTGATCCGGCTGCGGCCGGTGGCCGCGGCCACCGCGGTCAACGACGCCAACGAGGTGCTGCTGCTGTGGCGGCACCGCTTCATCACCGGCACCTGGGGCTGGGAGCTGGCCGCCGGGGTCGTCGAGGACGGCGAGGACGTCGCGGCCGCGGCGGCCCGGGAGATGGAGGAGGAGACCGGCTGGCGGCCCGGCAGGCTGCGGCACCTGCTGTCCGTCGAGCCGTCCAACGGGCTCACGGACGCCCGGCACCACATCTACTGGTCCGACGAGGCCGCGCACATCGGGCACCCGGAGGACGCCTTCGAGTCGGACAAGCGGGCCTGGGTCCCGCTGAAGCAGGTGCCGGACATGGTGGCGCGGGGTGAGGTCCCGGCGGCGAACATGGCTGCCGCGCTGCTGCTCCTGCACCACATCCGGCTCGGCTGACCGGGCGCCGGGACGGTGCCCCCGGTACCGTCCCGGCGCCCGGTCAGTGGCCGGTGGCCTGCCAGGCCGAGACCGCCAGCGCGCACAGACCGGTCAGCGCGGCGACGGACGGAAGCGGCCAGCGGCTGTGCTCCAATGCGGCCACGCGCACGGTCAGTTCGGCCAGATCGCGATCGGCCTGATCGCTGCGCTGGGCGAGCAGGGCGAGTTGGCCGTCGATACGGGCGAGGCCCACATCGAGGACGCGGCGGAGTTCGGCGAACTCCGCCGCCACCACGGCTTGCTCCGGTTCGGTGGTCATTCCGCTCCTCGGCAGGAGTCGTCTCCACGCGGCCGCACGAAGGGCGCGGCCCGCCTGACAGCCGTACGGTGCGAGTCAACAGCCCTGCCGCGCGCGGCGGGAGCGTGTGCGGGAGACATATGCGGGCACCGGCCGCGCACCCCGTGTGAACCGCGCACCCGCGGCACCGGCGCGCACACCCTGCCGGGCCGCTCGGCGAAGAGGTTGACTGCTTCAACGAGTCCGGGAGCCACTCCGGGACCGGGCCGCGGAACCCCGAGCCCGCAGCCCACCGCCCCGTTCGTACGGTCATGACGAACGGGGCGGCATCCGGGCGGACCGGCGCCGGGCGGACCGGGATGACAGGCGGACCCGGCGGACCCGGCGGACCCGGCGGACCCGGCGGTCCCGGCCAGTGCGGAGACGGCGTCGGATCACCCGTAGAGGGAGAAGCCCGAACCCGACTTGCGCCTCAGCCGGCCCGCGCCCACCATCCCCTGGAGCAACGGGGGAGCGGCGTACAGGGGCTTCTCGTACTTCCCTCAGGGACGATCGGCTGCTTCCAAGCGGTGGTCATTGCCCGGGAACTGAAAGACGACCATGCCGAATCAGCACCCAGCAGAGAGTCCCGAGGCTGATGACGCACAGCACGGTCCGGGCGACGTTCACCGGGCCCCAGACGGTCCTGAACCGCTCCACCACCGACAGGTCGGAGGCTGCGGCCGGGTCGCCGAGCGCGGCCAGTTCGCCGTTGAGGGGGAGGCTGACCGTGACGGTGAGCACCATCATCGCCAGGTAGCACAGCCCGGCCAGCACCAGCGGCAGCACCAGGGGACGGCACCCTCCTCGGTACGCGCGTACGGCCGCCGCGAGCATGCAGGCCGGCGCCGCGAGGAACGCCGTCCCGAACAGCGGGCTGCCGTCGATCACGGCGTTGAAGTGCTGCATGGCCTCGGCATAGGCGACGTCGTCCAGTCGGGTGAGCCCGGGCATGACCGAGATGTCGAACGCGAAGAAGAGGCCGGCCATCAGGCCGGTGAACAGGGCTGAGGCACTCAGTAACAGCGCGGAGGGGCGGTTGCTCAGCCGTGCGGGCCGACCGGCCGGGCCGGCGTGCAGGGGGAATCCGGCGGAGGGGACAGAACTCACGATGCCGTCCTCGGTAGAAGGGTGCCTCCCGCTGTGCGTGAGGGGCCGGGCCGCTCGGGGAGCCGTGGAGCCCATCGCAGCAGGTGGCGCTTCCTGGTGTCCATGTCACGCACGCTCAGGGGGATACGCGAGCGTCACGCTGCCGAGTGGCCTGCCGGAGCCGGCAGGCACACCTCCAGGAAGTCCAGGGCGCGCCGGTGGCAGAGCAGGCGGCAGAGCGTAGGCGGGATCCGGTGGACGGTCAGGGGGACGTGCCCGGCGGGTTCAGGGCACGGAGGCCGCCATGAAGAGAAAGGCGGCGACGGCGCATGCGGTCCGCAGTGCGTGGAAGGTGTTCCACCGCGACTCGAAGGCTTCCCGGGCGGCCCGTTCGCCACCTCGACCGAGAGACGCCTCCAGCGCGTTGTTCAGCGGGATGTTGCCGACAGCGGTGGTCAGGTGCCCGACCAGCGCGCAGCCTGTGGCAGCCAGACGGAGCAACTGCCCCTGACCGTCCTGGCTGTCCGGTGCGGTCAACCATGAGGCCGCGGGAAGGACAACCGACCCGAGGAAGAGCAGCAGGAACAGCGGTCCCGGCACCTTCCGGTTGATCACGGACATGGCCTCGGTGAAACGATCGTCCGGCAGTTCACGAAAGGCCGGCATGACACCTGAGTGAAAGGCGAGCAGGTAGCCGGCGTAGAGCCCGGTACAGGCGAGAGCGCACACGACAAGAACATCGGACATGGCGATCATCATGTCCCGACATCCGCTCCTGCGGAGGCAGCTTTCCGGGCTTGCCGGCCTCGGCCGCTGGAAACCAATCGGGGCAGCGGGGCACGGCAGCCTGGCCGCGGCGGCGGGCCACGGCGAGCCGTGCTGGTCGCCGTACCCCCTGATGCCGCACCGTGGCTGACCAAGGAACTCGCCTCGGCGAGCCTTTGCGTGCTCCGGTGCCGACATGACGTTCACCGGCACGGTGCGGGGACGGGGACAGCACCGTGTCAGTGGGATATCGGCCGGCCCTCCTCGTCCAAGGCAAGCACGCCGGCGCGTGGCCTGTGGTCCGAGCGGTGCTCGACCCGGCTGTGCGCGGAGGCCAGCTGTGGGGACCGCGCGTCTTCGGCCTGCGGGGCGAGCCCCGGCGTGAACCGGTGTGGAACCACCTTGCCGACGCCCCCGTCGCGGCGCGGTTGTGGGACACCAGCTGTGACCTGACCGGCGTCGACCCCGGTGACCTCCCCAGCAGGTGACACGGCGCAGCGTGCGTCGGCTGACGCCGAGGCGTTCGGCGAGCTCGGTCCCGGACCGGTCGCGCGAGGGGACTGCGGCAGGGACAGCAGTTTCAGCAACCGCCCGGAGGCTTCCGGCATGGCAGCAGAGTGGCGCACGTTTAGGAAGGAAACCGACCTAAACGAGCCGTAGCGTCACCGCCATGACGAACACGACCGCTGACTTCCGCCCGTTCCGTGTTGATGTCCCGCAGGACCGGCTCGACGACCTCCGCTCCCGCCTCGCGGCCACCCGCTGGCCGGACGAACTGCCTGGTGTCGGCTGGAGCCGCGGTGTCCCGGTGACCTATCTGAGGGGCCTGGCCGAGTACTGGCTCACCTCTTACGACTGGCGAGCGCAGGAGGCGGCGCTCAACGCGCACCCCCAGTACCTGACCACCGTCGACGGGCAGAACATCCACTTCCTGCACGTACGGTCTCCCGAGCCCGGTGCCACGCCGCTGATGCTGCTGCACGGCTGGCCGGGCTCGGTGGCCGACTTCCTCGACGTCATCGGCCCGCTGTCCGATCCGCGCGCGCACGGCGGTGATCCCCTCGACGCCTTCCACCTGGTCATTCCGTCACTGCCGGGATTCGGCTTCTCCACTCCGCTGGCGGGGCCCGGAATGGACTCGGCGCGCATGGCAGCGGTGTTCACTCAGCTGATGTCCCGTCTCGGCTATACGCACTACGGCGTTCACGGCTACGACACCGGCTCGTGGGTTGCGCCTCGGATGGGCAAGCAGGACCCGGAGCACGTCATGGGCATCCACGTCAACGCCTTGATCACGTTCCCGGTCGGGGCGGAGGGTGAGACGGACGGCCTCACGGAGGCCGAACAGCAACGCTGGCAGGCGATGCAGAACTTCAACGACGGCTATCTGCAGTGCAACTCCAAACGCCCGCAGACCGTGGCCTACGCCCTAACGGACTCCCCGGTAGGTCAACTGGCCTGGATCGTGGAGAAGTTCAAGGAGCTCACCGACCCGGAGGGCGGGCTGCCCGAGGACAGCGTCGACCGGGACCGCATCCTGACCGAGGTCTCGCTGTACTGGCTGACCGGCACCGCCGCCTCAGCCGCCCAGATCTACTACGAGGAGATCTCCGCGCACACTTGGGGTGATGGTGAGGGCGCGGCCGGCGACCCGAGCGCCGGATCCGGCACTGCCCATGGCTCCGAGTGGAGCGACGGACAGGACGACTGGGCCGGCGGTCAGCGCGGGACAGTGCCGACCGCCGTCCTGCTCTCCACCCATGACGTGACCATCCGTCGCTGGGCTGAACGCGACCACAACATCGTGCGTTGGACCGAACTCGACCGTGGCGGCCACTTCCTTGTGATGGAAGCCCCGGACTTGCTCGTCGACGACGTACGCGAGTTCTTCAGCAAGGCGCGCTGACAGGAAGCGGCCCGACCTTCCGCCGGCGGACACCCCGCTCATCGTTGAATGCTTGATCAAAGACTGCTTGATCAAACGGCCGGAGCGAGCACGGGCGGGAATGTCAAAGGCTCCCCTCGGGACGGCCTCTGCAGGCGCCTGCCCCATGCCTCGCAACCGACGTCCTGGTCGTGCTCGGTGTCCCGGTCGACAACGGTCGGGCCTCCATCGACCTCCTGGCGAACACGGAGGAATGGAGAACAGCCCGTGCTCAGCGGGAGGGGAGAGGCGCAGTCACCTCGGGCCTCGGATGCCCCGGAGGATCCAGTGCCTGCACCGCTGTTCCACGACCACGTAGAGCGCCCATGCCAGGCCGAGGGAGACGAGGAAGGCGGCGGTCGTCGCTGCGAGGGCAGGGGCCATGTCCAGGCGGGGGCTGACGGTGAAGAGCTGTTCGCCGGTGCGCATGACCAGGATGTGGATCATGTAGAAGGCGAAGGACCACTCTCCCAGGCGCACCAGACGGGGGTGGCGCCATCGGGACGGCGTGCCGTTGAGGTCGGCGACGGCGGCGGCCGAGATGAGGCAGACCATGCCGATGACCGTGCAGGCGGCGTAGCCGAAGGCGCTGGGGAGGGGCCAGATCAGGATGTAGCCCGTCAGGCCCAAGGCCGCGGAGGTGCCCAGGCCGGGGCCGCGCCAGGCGCCGAGTTGGACCAGGCGGCAGGCGGCGGCTCCCACGACGAATTCGGGGAGGCGTACGAGGGGAAAGTGTGGGCTCCAGCCCAGGGCGAAGGTCAGGTTGACGCATGGGATGAGGATCACCGCCGCGGTGCTGGCCATCGCGAGGGCGGTGAGGGGGCGGGGGCCGAGGCGCCGCAGGAGGGCGAAGATGGCGGGGAAGGCCGCGTAGAAGAACGCCTCGCAGGTCAGCGACCAGCTGACCGGGTTGAGTGCCTGCCACCACTGCTCCTTCCAGGAGCTGACCAGCAGCAGATTCGCCACCGCCTCCGGTATGCCACTGGGCCGCAGTCCGGGCACCAGGGTGAAGGCCAGCGCCAGGGCCGTCGCCGCGGTCGCCAGGTGGACGGGGTAGACGCGGGCGATCCTTCTGCGCCAGAACGTCAGCGCGCGTTCGTTCTCGCGGAACGACCAGGCCAGTACGAAGCCGGAGAGGATGAAGAAGAAGGAGACTCCGACGCCACCGCCGCCGAGTATCCCGCTGAGGACGAGTCCGAAGCCGCCGCCGAAGTAGTCGAAGCTCTTCACATGGAAGATGAAGACGAGGAAGGCGGCGGCCCACCGCATTCCCGTCAGGGACGGCAGCCGGTGACCACCGGCCGTGGCAGGGAGTGTTGTGTGCGGTCGCCCGAGCAGGAGGGGCACCGGAGCACCCTCCGATCGGCGCGGAGTCGGGCGGTCGGGCGGGGCAGTGGGCGTGCGGTCGTGCATCGTTCAACTCCTGTAGCGGGATGCGTGGGTGCGGAGGATCACCTCCGTGAGCGGGCGGCCCATGTGCCCCCTTCGCACAAGGGGCGCGGCGCGACCGCTCCGCCATTCCAGCGGCTGTGCGGTTGTTCAGCAGCCCCTTTCCGAAGCGCCGAACAATCACAAAAGCGCAGGTAGTTGGGGGGAGACAGGGAGCGGGACGACAAAACGGGGACCAGGGGAGGGAGAACGGGTGGGCCGTCGTGAGAGGTCGGTGGACCCGGGCGCGGGTCCGGTTCAGCGCTTCGCCCACGAGCTGCGCAAGCCGCGTCAGGAGGCCGGAGGGCCGACCTACCGGGCGCTGGTGCAGCGGGCGCGGTGATCGGTCACGCCCCTGTCCCAGGCAGCCGGCGAGCGGCCGCCCTCGCTGCCGGTGGCGCCGGCGTACGTCGAGGTCTGCGGCGGGGACCGGAGGAATGGGAGGCGTGCCGGCAGGAGGCGGCCACGGAGGCCGCGGCCGGATGGCGCGTGTCGAAGCTCGGTGTATGACAGCAGGCGCCTCGTGCCCTGGCTGCGGGAACTGGTCGAGCCGAGTTCCTGGCTCGTATCCGCGCGCCCCGAGGGTGGTTGGCGTCGATGAGTACGCGACGCGCAAGGGCAGGAGCTACGGCACGATTCCGGTCGACGTTGAGACCCGTCGACCGGTGGACTTGCTGCCTGACCGGGAGGTGTCGAGCCTGATTCGCCTGGCCGGCAGAGCAGCCGGGAACCGAGGTCGTCTGCCGTGATCGAGCGCCGTTCTTCGCCGACGGGGCACCGCCGGGCCCCGCCGGGCCCTGCAAGCGGTGCAGGTCGCTGACAGGTGGCACCTCTGGCACAACCTCAGCGAAGCCGCTGAAGCGGGCGGTCCCAGGGGCTTTCCGGGGACAGCCCAGGGACTTTCCAGGGATTTCCCGCAGAGTGAACGGGAAGGGATCCGGCAGCTCCGAATCGCGCAAAGCTGCAGGTCAGTCCAGGTTCCCTAGGGTTGACGGCCGTCGCCGGGCCGTGTCCTTGTGCAGTCCACGGTCAGGCGGCGATGCGCGGCCGAGGGCCTGGCGGGCGTCGCGAGAGTCCGCCCGACCAACGGCCCTGTCGCCGGCGCTGCTCCAGGTGAATACGCCCTGGAACAGCGCCAGTTGGTTGCGTTGTCGGACGCGCTAGTACGGGTAGAACCCGGACCCGGACTTCCGGCCCAGCCGCCCCGCGTCCACCATCCGGGCGAGCAGCGGGGGAGCGGCGTACAGGGGCTCCTTGTATTCCTCGTACATCGAGTCCGCGACGGAGGCCACGGTGTCCAGGCCGATCAGGTCGGAGAGCTTCAGCGGGCCCATCGGGTGGGCGCAGCCCATCTCCATGCCGTTGTCGATGTCCTCACGGCTGGCGATGCCCGACTCGAACATCCGGATCGCGGAGAGCAGATACGGGATGAGCAGGGCGTTGACCACGAAGCCCGACCGGTCCTGGGCGCGGATCGCGTGCTTGCCCAGCCCGCCCGTGACGAGCTCCTCGGCCCGCTTGATGGTCTCGTCGCTCGTGGTCAGCGCCGGGATCAGCTCGACCAGCTTCTGCACGGGCGCCGGGTTGAAGAAGTGGATCCCGATGACATGGTCCGGCCGCGAGGTGGCGACGGCCAGCTTCACCAGCGGGATCGAGGAGGTGTTGGAGGCGAGGATCGCGTCCGGGCGGGTCACCACCTGGTCGAGAACCTGGAAGATCTCGGTCTTGACCTGCTCGTTCTCGACGACGGCCTCGATGACCAGGTCCCGGTCGGCGAACTCCCCCAGGTCGGTGGTGAAGCTCAGCCGGTCCAGCGCCGCGTCGCGCTCCTCCTCGGTCATCTTGCCGCGCTCGGCGGCCTTGCCCAGGGAGTTCGTCAAGCGGGTGCGGCCTATCTCCAGGGCTTCGCCCGTGGTCTCGGCGACCATGACGTCCAGTCCCGAGCGGGCGCACACCTCCGCGATGCCTGCGCCCATCTGGCCGCAGCCCACCACTCCGACGCGTTCGATGTCGGTCACATCGTGCCTTTCGCTGTTCTTCTTCGGCCGGCCGGCGTCCCCTGCTCCCGGACCTCGTCACAGGTCCGGGCGCCCGCCTCGGCCTCAGACGTTACTCCGCGCCCTCCTGTGCCGAGTGGGCCGGGGCGGGCATGCTGGGCCCGTACGACGGGACGTACCCATCCACCAGGGGGCGACAAATGCCGCGTATCACCCGAAGAGGGTTCACCGCAGTCTCCGCCGGATCGTTGTCCGCGCTGCTCACCGGGGGCAGCTCCACCGCGTACGCCATCGGTCCCGGTCACCGTCCGCAGCGCCGCACCGGGGCGGCGGGCCGCCCGGGCCGCCAGTTCCGGGGCATGTGGCTGGCGACCGTCGCCAACCGGGACTGGCCGTCCCGGCCGGGTCTGACCGCCGCCCAGCAGCAGGCCGAACTGGCCGGCTACCTGGACGTCGCCGTCCAGCGGCGGCTGAACGCCGTGGTCCTCCAGGTCCGGCCCACCGCGGACGCTCTCTGGCCGTCCCCCTACGAGCCCTGGTCCCAGTACCTCACCGGGCAGCAGGGCCGGGACCCCGGCTGGGACCCGCTGCGCTTCGCCGTGTACGAGGCCCACCGGCGCGGCCTGGAGCTGCACGCCTGGTTCAACCCCTACCGGATCGCCAACCACACCGACCCGACACGGCTCGTCCCCACCCACCCCGCGCGGGTCCACCCGGAGTGGGTCGTGCCCTACGGCGGCAAGCTCTACTACAACCCGGGGCTGCCGCAGGTCCGGCGCTTCGTGCAGGACGCGATGCTGCACGCGGTACGGCACTGCGCCGTCGACGCCGTGCACTGGGACGACTACTTCTACCCGTACCCCGTCGCCGGCCAGGTCTTCGACGACGACGCGGCCTGGGAACGGTACGGCGCGGGCTTCCCCGACCGGGCCGCCTGGCGCCGCCACAACATCGACCGCCTGGTCCTGGAGACCGCCTTACGGATCAAACGGATCAGGCCCCGCACCCGGTTCGGCATCAGCCCCTTCGCGGTCTGGCGCAACCGCGCCACCGACCCGGCCGGATCCGACACCCGGGCCGGGGTGCAGACCTACGACGATCTGTACGCCGACACCCGCCGGTGGGTCCGCGCGGGCTGGATCGACTACGTGGTGCCGCAGGTCTACTGGAACATCGGCTTCGCCGCGGCCGACTACGCGAAGCTCGTGCCCTGGTGGTCGGCGACCGTCGACGGAACCGGAGTGGACCTCTACATCGGCGAGGCCCTCTACAAGGCGGGCGACCCGGCACAGCCCGCGCCCTGGCAGGACCCGGCCGAACTGTCCCGGCACCTCACCTTCGACCGGGACTGGCCGCAGGTGCGCGGCCATGTGTTCTTCTCCGCCAGGGAAGTGGCCGTCGACCGGATCGGGGCGATGGCCCGGGTGGTCGCCGACCACTAT
The DNA here is from genome assembly GCF_040296705.1 of Streptomyces sp. NPDC002055. Taxonomy (NCBI): domain Bacteria; kingdom Bacillati; phylum Actinomycetota; class Actinomycetes; order Kitasatosporales; family Streptomycetaceae; genus Streptomyces; species Streptomyces sp. NPDC002055. The sequence continues at coordinate 2,260 of NZ_JBEOXS010000063.1, read as the reverse complement.
CCCGCACCGGGAGGCTCAGCGGCCCGGCTGGGGCGCGCCCTTGTGCCGTACGACCGAGTCGGGGCCGGGGGAGACCAGGCACTCCTTGCCGTCGTCCTGGAAGCGCACCCGGTACGGCGGCTCGCCGTGGTCGCCCAGGACTTCGACGATCTTCGCTTCCCGGTCGTGATGCCCGACGGTCCGGCCGTGCACGACCAGCATGTCGCCTTTCTTGGCTTCCATCTGCGGGACCTCCAGTGCGGGGAGGGGCGCGCCTGCGGGGCGGAATGCTCGGAATGCGGCGCTTCGTGCCGTCAAGTCTACGGGCGGGAGCGCGCCCTGCATCCCTGTGCGGGGAGCATCCCCGTGCGGGCGGGGCCTCCCTGCGCGTGCGGAGTTCAGCTCCTCGCGCGCTGGGTGACCGCGATGCACACCAGCACGGCGAGTGCGGTGAGCAGGGCGGCGGGGGTGAGGTGTTCGCCCAGCAGCAGCACGGCCCAGACCAGGGTGAGCAGGGGCTGGGCCAGCTGCAGCTGACTGGCCCGGGCCACGCCGATCTCGGCCATGCCGCGGTACCAGACCACCAGGCCGAGGAACTGGGAGCCCACGGCGAGCCAGAGCACCCCGGTGACGGCGTGCGCGGTGAGCCGGACGGGCTCCACGGAGACGGCCACCGCCGCGACCGGCGCGGCGAGCGGCAGGCACAGGACGAGGGCCCAGCCGATGACCTGCCACCCCGGGAGGTGCCGGGCCAGCCGGCCGCCCTCGGCGTAGCCCGCCGCGCACACCAGGAGCGCCGCGAAGAGGTAGAGGTCGCCGCTGGTCGGGGTGCCGCCGCTCTGCAGCAGCGCGTACCCGATGACGGCGGCCGCTCCGGCGAGGGCGGCCACCCAGAAGGTGCGGGAGGGGCGCGCGCCGGTGCGCACGGCCGAGCAGGCGGCCGTGGTGAGCGGGAGCAGCCCCACGACGATGGCGGAGTGCGAGGTCGAGGAGGTCTGCAGGGCGAGTGTGGTCAGCAGGGGGAAGCCGATGACGACGCCCGCCGCCATGACGAGCAGCCCGGCCACGTGGCGGCGCTCGGGGAACCGGACGCGGAGCGCGAGGAGGCTGCCGCCCGCGATGAGGGCGGCGAGCGTGATGCGGAGCGTCGTCACGGTCCACGGGCCGAGGCCCTCCAGGGCCCAGGCGGTCGCCGGGAAGGTGAGGGAGAAGGCGGCCACGCCGAGCGCCGCGAGGGCGGTTCCGCTCCCGGCCGCTATCGTCATTGGGGCAGTAGCGCTATCCTGTGCTGTCATGCAAGAGCGTAGCAGTGTGGCCGATCTGGCCAAAAACCTGCGGGACGAGGTCAACCGCTACTCTCCGGGTGAGAAGCTGCCTTCCAGTCGCGCCCTGGTGGACCGGTTCCGGGTGAGCCCGGTGACGGTGGCCCGGGCCCTGGCCGTCCTGGCCGCCGAGGGGCTCGTCGTCACCCGTCCGGGTGCTGGGGCCTTCCGCGCCCGGACGCCCGACCGGCGCCCGCAGCCGGGGGACACCTCCTGGCAGGAGCTCTCGCTGAGCGCCGAATCCGCGGCGGCCTCCGGCGAGCCCGTGCCCCGCGCCGTGGACGCCTCGGGAGTCCTCGCCACCCTCGCGACACCCCCGGCCGGAGCCATCGAGTTCAACAGCGGCTATCTGCACCCCGCGCTGCAGCCGGAGCGCGCGCTGGCCGCCGCCCTGGCCCGGGCCGGCCGCCGCCCCGGGGCGTGGGGCCGCCCGCCGGTGGAGGGGCTGGCCGACCTGCGGGAGTGGTTCGCGCGCGAGATCGGTGGCCCCGGCGGTCCCATCGGTGCCTCGGACGTCCTGGTCACGGCCGGCGGCCAGAGCGCCCTCACCACGGCGCTGCGCGCGCTGGCCCCGCCCGGTGCCCCCGTGCTCGTCGAGTCGCCCACCTACCCCGGGATGCTCGCCGTGGCGCTGGCCTCGGGGCTGCGCCCGGTGCCGGTGCCGGTGGACACCGAGGGGGTGCGGACCGACCTGCTCGCGGAGGCCTTCCGGGCCACCGGCGCCCGGGCCTTCGTCTGCCAGCCGCTCTTCCAGAACCCCACCGGCGCCGTGCTGTCCCCGCCGCGCCGGGCCGAGGTGCTGCGGGTGGCGCGCGAAGCGGGCGCCTTCGTGGTGGAGGACGACTTCGCGCGCCGGCTGGCCCACGAGGACGCCGGACCGCTGCCGCCCCCACTCGCCGCGGAGGACCCGGACGGCGTCGTGGTGCACCTCCGGTCGCTGACCAAGGTGGCCTCACCCA